>NZ_JBMKNV010000018.1:0-59860 GCF_049220665.1 Chryseobacillus diguaensis | reverse complement strand
ACCCGTCCGCCGCTGATCTCCGAAGAGATCCGCTCGACTTGCATGTATTAGGCACGCCGCCAGCGTTCGTCCTGAGCCAGGATCAAACTCTCCAATAAAGTGTTTGATTAGCTCTTAAAATAAAACTCGAATTAACGTTGGCATTTCGTTCTGTTTAGTTTTCAAAGATCATCCCGCTCATTTAGCGGCTTAAATAATATATCACGCGTAACACCAGGTGTCAATATCAATTTGTGATATTTTTTTAACAACTCTGTATGTGTCAGCGACGAAAATAAATATACCAAATAACAATATTACCCGTCAATATCTTTTTTAAACTTTTTTATTTTAATTTATTCTCCTACAGTTTTCAAAATGGTTTTCAGTACATTCCTTTTCTCAAGCAAAGCACGTTTACTAATTGCTTTCATTGATTCTCTTTCCAGCAGGGCTTGTATATCTGCTAATTCAGCTTGAGCCATAGCTTCTATTTCTTTAATCTCCGCTGCAGATAAAAGAAGTCCTCTTCTCATCTATCATCAACTGCTTTCTGAATTTGTGTTTTACTCATGTTTGTCCTTTTTAAAGCATAGATTTAAACAAAGCTCATATTAGGCAGGAGGACAGCTATGGACAATTTTCATGTTATTCATATGAAACAAATTAAACAGATCCTTATCGTTGTTATCGCAGCATTTTTTACTGCGGGTATTCTTTATTTTGAAAATGTGCTTCAATTGCCTGTTTTTTCGGCAGCAGGCAGCCCAAAAGCGGTTTATCACGGTGAAGAAAAAGGAAACAAGGTTGCTTTAACCTTCGATATAAGCTGGGGAGATGAAAAAGCTATTCCTATTTTAGATACTTTGAAGAAAAACAATATTAACAATGCCACCTTCTTTTTATCAGGCTCCTGGGCAGAACGTCATCCAAAAATCGTGGAGAGAATTCAAAAGGATGGACACCAAATTGGCAGTATGGGCTATGCCTATAAAAACTATAATTCCTTAAAACCGGAGCAAATCAGCCGCGACTTAATACTTGCCCAAAATGTCTTTCAGCAGTTGAACATTAAAGATGTTACCCTGCTCAGACCTCCAACAGGAAACTTTAATCAAGAAGTTCTGAAAATTGCTGAACGATTCGGACTTACCGTAGTACATTACAGTATTGACACAAAAGACTGGACAAATCCCGGAACGGCGGAAATTATTAAGAGTGTAGAGAATACTGTTAAAGGAGGAGATATCGTTCTTCTTCATGCCTCTGATTCAGCTAAACAAACAGCCAGTGCCCTCCCTTCCATCGTCCATTACCTAAAGAAAAACAACCTTCATAATGTCCGTGTTTCTGATCTGATGGCAAATGCTGATGCTAAATCAGAAGAGGTAAAATAAACTTCCCTATTATTCATCATGCTAAAACTTAATAAATGCGTTTTTTCGAAAACAACAAACGAAGGAGTCCTACAATCGGACTCCTTCATTTGTTGTCATTTTACTTTCGGCATATCTTGGAAGCATGATAAGTTGAAAGGCGTTGCATACAAGCAAGGGAACAAGCATAAAGTAAAGCCAAAACGGCTCATTAATTCGCAATGCGGGGAACCATTCAATAATGGAGACAACAAACATAAAAAAGAGGGCAGGCACAAATGCATCTGCGACTGTATCCTTTTTTTTCGCGTAAGCAATCACGATACTAAAAAGGAAAATTACAGCTGAAAGGATGATATAAGGGTAAATGCTTTCATTTTTCGATGCAAAAAGCTGATAGCGAAAATAAATCAGATCAAAAAGGGCAAAAGCAATAAGGATGATTTGAGCTGTATTCCAAAGCTTAACTGATTTAAATAATCCCAATCCAAACCGGTGAACAGTCAAATAAGCAAAAAATCCCATTTGACTGATTACGCTGAAAATAAAGCCCCATCCTATAAACATCACGAACAGGGAAGCCAATTCCCCTATCTTCAAACCTGAAAGCATTGCTGCATATTTACCCCATTGCAAGCAAAACCCCATAATCACAGCAGTAACGGCTCCAATGACCAGGTTTGTTAAAAAAAAGCGCACCCAATTTCTACTTTTCAAAACGTAACCCCCATCCCGTTTATCTTGTCTCTGATTTTACCAATCCTCCTAGAAAATTGCTATAATCGGGATAATTTTTCAAGCATAAAATTGGCCGCAGGATTCATATTAACAGTAGGTATTTAATTAGAAAGGAGCCATTATCGAATATGAAAAGACGCAGTTTGCTCCTCCTTATGATTGCTCTCATTGCAGGCTCCCTCGGAGGATGCGGCTCAAGCGGTGAGAGCAGCAGCAGCGGACAAATGGATTATGAAAAGACCAAAAAAATGGTCGTGGATATATTAAAAACAGATGATGGAAAAACAGCTATTCAGCAAATCATGTCTGACGAACAAATGAAGCAGCACCTTGTAATGGACCAGAAAGTTGTGAAGGATACCATTCAGCAAACATTAACTTCTGATAAGGGTAAAGAATTTTGGACTAAAACATTTGAAGACCCGAAATTTTCTGAGGCTTTTGCAAAATCCATTCAAACAGAGCACGAAAAAGTTATTAAATCCCTAATGAAAGATCCTGATTATCAGGCAATGATGATTGAAATCCTGCAAAATCCCGAAATGCAAAAGCAAATGGGAACAGCCCTTAAAAGCCAGGAATCAAGAAAAGAAATTCAAAAAGTTGTTCTTGATACCCTTTCAAGCCCATTATTTAAAGCAAGAATACAGGAAGGTCTTTTAAAAGCAGCACAGGAAATGTCCCAGTCCGGTAAACAGCAGCAGGGCCAGGGCGGCGGACAGTCTCAGGGAAGCAGCGGAGGCGGCGGACAGGGCGGCCAAAGCGGAGGCTCCTCCGGCGGCGGACAATAATGTTTTTAAAATACAAAAAAGCGCCAGCCGGCGCTTTTCTTAATTATTACGGGAATTTTATTTCACGGGAACAATTTCGGCAATTTTTTCTGACATTTGCAGATAGATTTTTCCAATAGGATGATCTGCCGTATAGACGGATGGAGAAAAATCTACTTCATCCCAATCCGGCTGCTGAAGCGGAATTTTCCCAAGGATAGGCACATTTAGCTCTTCCGAGAGTTTTTCACCGCCGCCTTGTCCAAATACATATTCTTTTTCGCCTGTCTTTTTGCTTTCAAAGTAGGCCATGTTTTCTACTACACCAATTACTTCATGATCTGTGCGGAGTGCCATTGCTCCAGCTCTAGCCGCGACAAAAGCTGCTGTTGGATGAGGAGTGGAAACAATGATTTCCTTGCATGCCGGAAGCATGGAATGAACATCAAGCGCCACATCGCCTGTGCCTGGAGGTAAATCCAGCAGCAGGTAATCCAAGTCGCCCCACTCTACTTCTTGGAAAAAGTTATTCAGCATTTTGCCAAGCATTGGCCCTCTCCAGATGACCGGAGCATTATCTTCAACAAAAAAGCCCATTGAAATAACTTTTACTCCTAATCGTTCAACAGGGAGAATTTTTTCTCCTCTTAAAGTCGGGCGCTGGCTGATCCCCATCATGTCAGGTACGCTAAAACCGTAAATATCAGCATCAATCAGGCCTACCTTTTTGCCAATTCGGGCAAGCGAAACAGCAAGATTGACTGAAACCGTTGATTTTCCAACTCCCCCTTTGCCTGAAGCAATGGCAATAAAGATTGTTTTGCTGCCCGGAGATAGCAAATTACCTCCTGCTTGCGGCGTTTGCTGGAATTTAGAAATGACTTCTTGAGAAAGCTCGGCAAAACGAATTCCTACAGTAAGAGCTCCCGCTTCTTTCAGCTTCGCTACGACCTCCTGCTGCAATTTCATCTGCTCTCCTGAACCTTTTTTGGCAATGGCAATTTTGACACTCACATGCTGTTTCTCAGGCTTCACTGTTAATTCTTCAATTGCATTTAATTCCTTTAGCGTAGTATGTAAAAATGGTTCATTAATTTGTTCTACAATTTTGCGTAATTCTGATTCCTGCAACATCTGTTTTCCCACCCTTTGCTGAATTCGTTTACAATAGTATAGCATATCATCCAGGAATTCATGGTATAAAACCCTGCAAGTACTGCAGAACCCTCCTGTTTACTCAGGAGGGTCCTTTTTATCTGTATAATATCTCAAAATTCCTTTATAGATGGAGGCAGCCATAGAATCCAGATATTTTTTTCCTTTCAGAAGCTTTTCCTCTTCAGGATTCGACAAAAAGCCTACTTCCACTAGTGCACCTGGTTTGCTGGCATATTTCAGAAGATAAATACCAGGAAGCTGTTTTGCGCCCCGATCGGTGTTTTCAAGGCTCTTTCGGAGTTCATCCTGTATATATAAAGCTACTCGCTTATTTTCCTCGTATTTACCGTAATAAAACGTTTGTGCCCCTCTCCACCTGGCAGAAGGAATCGCATTTAAATGAATGCTAAGGAAAAGATCTGCTGAAGAAGAGTTGATTACTTCAACCCTGTTCCTCAAGTCTTCCGATTTTCTTCTAGCCAAACCCTTTGTACCTATTGATGCAAGGTCTATATCGCTTTCCCTTGTCATGAGGACGAGAGCCCCTTGCTGTTGAAGATAATCCCTTACCCTAAGAGAAAGGTCCAGCGCCACGTTTTTTTCCATTAAAGAGGATCCTACTGCCCCGCCATCAGGTCCTCCGTGTCCAGGGTCAAGATAGATGACTTTTCCTGCTAGCGGAAGGTTCCATGTATTCCATGAATCATCATTAGTGAATTGAAATCTGAATAGTAAAAGGAGCAGAATAAACCCTGCTGCAAATCCAGCCCATTTTAATTTTTTCAAGCTTGTTTCCCCCTAACCGCCCGTCCTTATTTCACTATATGGGACAGGTGGGGGAAATATGATTAATTCAGGCGTAGCTTTCGGCGCTTCTCACCTCTTACAAACCCTTCAGTCCACCACGAATGAAGGAAGTGATCGCTCGCCATATAAATGGATTCATTAGCTAGTGAATACTCTCCCGACTGACCCCAGTCCTGCAGGTATTCATACATTTCATCTAGGAGAGCTCTCATCTCTTTGCTGCACCGCTTATTAACAGCTTCTACAGTTTCACCAAGAGAACCAAATCTGCTGTATGCGGCTCCTAGCAAAAAAGCTTCTACAGCAAAGTCAGCACACCCTTCTTCGATTGATGTCCTATTTAAAATGCCGAACCGAAAGTGATGGCCATAGCTCGCTATGATGCTTTTTCGAATTTCTTTCAGTGAAATTTCCTTCAGCATGGTACGTTCATAATTCAACTGTTTTTCACGGCTCTTATCTCGAAAAGACAGAATGGGATCCAAGCTGCCGCCCCCTTACGCATTGATTTTTTTATCATTCTCCTTTCTAGGTTGAAATATGATTAGAGTGTAAGAGGGCGGCTGTACTTTTTCGGCGGATATGCGCCGTTTTTTGGAGGTGGACTCACTTTTATCAGCGGCTGATAGTTCTAATATATCGGCCTCAATGTTTTTGAAAATTAAAAAGGCTGTTTTCGCAGAGATTGTTGTTTTTCGTATATGCTTTTATCACGCATTTACACTTGCATCGGGGCATCTTTTCCTAAAGTTTTTGCACTGACAATAGTTTCGAGACCTAAATATAGGATCATGAGCAACAAAGTTTAAGAAAAGAGCCATTAAAAAAGACTCCCAAGCAAAAGCTTGAGAGCCTTGAAACGAAAAATTAACGTTTTGAGAACTGAGGTGCACGACGAGCGCCTTTAAGACCGTATTTTTTACGTTCTTTCATACGAGCGTCACGAGTAAGAAGACCAGCTTGTTTCAAAGTTCCGCGGAATTCTGGGTCAGCTTGAAGCAATGCACGGGAGATACCGTGACGGATTGCACCAGCTTGGCCAGCGAAGCCACCGCCATGAACGTTAACAAGAACGTCATAGTTTGTACCAGTTTCTGTAAGTGCCAATGGTTGTTTAATATCTTCGATCAAAGCAGCGAATGGAATGTACTCAGTAATTTCACGATTATTGATAACGATACGGCCTTCACCTGGGATTAGGCGAACACGAGCAACGGAGCTCTTACGACGGCCAGTACCATAATATTGAACCTGTGCCAAATTAATAACCTCCTTTTTAATTATCCGCGAAGTTCGTAAACTTCAGGTTTTTGTGCTTCATGCGGATGCTCTGCACCAGTATATACATGAAGTTTTTTGAACATTTGACGTCCTAGGGAATTCTTTGGAAGCATGCCTTTTACAGCTAGTTCAAGCATTTTTTCAGCGTAGTTTGTACGCATTTCCAAAGCAGTTCTTGTTTTAAGACCGCCAGGGAATTGGCTGTGACGGTAGTAAATTTTGTCAGTCAATTTTTTGCCTGTTAGTTCAATTTTTTCAGCGTTGATGATAATCACGTGGTCTCCAGTATCAACATTTGGTGTGTAAGTTGGTTTGTACTTACCACGTAAGATAGATGCTACTTCACTTGCAAGACGGCCTAGTGTTTTGCCTTCAGCATCTACAACGAGCCATTTACGGTCAATTTCATTAGCTTTCGCCATATACGTTGTACGCATTATTTATCCTCCTAGAATTTTCATGTCCATAAAACATTTATATTATCAAGTTCTATTTCAAAACACGATTAAGACTTTCCGGGGCTTTCTCGTGGGGATGAAATACATACCATATGATATGATATAACGTCTAAACCGCAATGTCAAGGAAATGTTACACCAGGTTTAGTTGTCATAATCCACACGCCATAAATACAATCCATGAGCCGGTGCTGTCTTACCCGATCGGTTTCTGTCTTTAGCTTCCATGATTGCCGGAATAGCTTCAGGCTTTATAACTCCTCTGCCAGCATCAAGCAATGTACCCGTGAGAATTCTTACCATATTGTAAAGAAAACCGCTGCCGGCAAATCGGAATATTAATAAGTCTCCCTCTTCCAGTATTTCAAATTGGTATATGGTGCGGACCCTGTCTTCCACTTCTGTTTTGGCCGAACAAAAGCTCGTGAAGTCATGAGTTCCAGTCAATAGCTTACCTGCTTCTTCCATTGAGCTTATGTTCAGCGTATAAGGATAATGATAAGCTTGGTTCCTTGTAAAAACATTTGGCATTATAGCCCTGTTGATCATATAGCGATACTCTTTTTGCTTCACATCAAAACGCGCATGAAAATCAGCCGGGACTTCTTCTGCTTCTGATAGGACAATATCTTCCGGCAAAAGGGAACAGAGGGCTTTTGGCCATCGCTCCATAGGAATAGATAACTCTGTATCAAAATGAATGATCTGGCCTGCAGCATGTACACCAGCGTCTGTTCTCCCGGAAGCAGTGACTTTAACCGGTTTATTTTTATGAAGAACAGAAAGCGCCTTTTCCACTTCTCCTTGCACTGTGCGTTTCCCAGGCTGAACCTGGTAACCGCTGAAGCCCGTCCCATCGTATGATATCTTGCATTTTAATCTCATGGGATCCCCCTAGCTTCTGAACAGGAAAAGCAGAATGGTTACTATAGCCAGGATGACAAGCATCATGGTATCGATGCCCTTCCACTCTAACAGCCTGTATTTGGTCCTGCCTTCTCCGCCCTGATAACCCCTTGCTTCCATCGCTGTCGCCAATTCTTCAGCCCGTTTAAAGGCACTGATAAAGAGCGGAACAAGGAGTGGAATAATTGATTTAATTCGATCCGTAAGAGGACCTGAAGTAAAGTCAACCCCTCTCGCCATTTGAGCCTTCATAATCTTTTCTGTTTCATCCATAAGGGTTGGAATGAAACGCAAAGAGATCGACATCATTAAAGCCAGTTCGTGCACAGGCAAACGAAGCTTTTTAAAAGGGTTTAAAAGCGTTTCAAGCCCGTCTGTTACTTCAATAGGAGTAGTCGTCAGCGTCAATATCGTTGTAACAAGAATGAGGTAAAAAAAGCGCAGTGAGATGTAAATCCCTTGCCTTACTCCCTCTTCATGGATCGTCAGAAAATGCAAATCAAGCAGCACAGGTCCATCTTTTGTTACAAGGATGTGCAAGAGAAAGGTAAAAAGAACAATCCATATGACCGGTTTAAGCCCATTGAGCAAAAATCGGACAGGCAGCCTTGTCATACCGACTATGATTATGGTAAAGATTCCAAGCAAAGCGTACGTTAGCGTATTGTTTGCGAGGAATACAATGAAAACGTAAAAAAAGATGGTCAGGAGTTTGGCTCTCGGATCCATTCTGTGAATCAGAGATTCGCCAGGAACATACTTTCCAATAATGATACTGTCCATTTACATTTCAGCCCCTTCCATATAAAGACGTTTGACAAGGTCAACCGTCCCTTCTGCTGTTAGAGGCATTTCATGTAATGGAAGGCCGAACTTCTCTGCAAGCATTCGTTGAAATTTAATGGTTTCCGGCAGATCCAATCCAATGGAAGAAAGTGTTTCGCTTTCTGCAAAAACTTCTTCCGGCCGTCCCTTAAGCCGGATCGTCCCTTTTTCCATCACGACAATTTCATCAGCGTATCTTGCAGCATCCTCCATGCTGTGGGTGACAAGGATAGTGGTCATGTTCTGTTCCTTATGCAGTCTATAGAACATATCCATAATTTCTTTTCTGCCATGCGGATCAAGACCTGCAGTTGGTTCATCCAATACGAGGATTTCAGGCTCCATAGCAAGAACACCTGCTATTGCCACCCTGCGCATTTGCCCGCCGCTGAGTTCAAACGGAGAGCGGGTCAGAAGGTGAGCGGGAAGACCAACCTTTTCAATTGCTAAATGCGCCTTTTGAATGGCTTCATCCTCAGAGGAACCAAAATTTTTAGGGCCAAAAGCTATATCCTTTTCAACCGTTTCTTCAAACAGCTGATGTTCAGGAAACTGAAACACTATCCCAACCTTTTTCCTCAAAGACTTCAGGTTTTTTTGCTTTACTCCTGCTTTGATTTCTTTATCTCCGATTGTTATTGACCCTTTTGTCGGCTTCAGCAAACCATTCAGATGCTGAAGGAAAGTGGATTTCCCTGAGCCTGTATGGCCGATAACTGCCGTATAGGAGCCTTCCTCGATGGCAAGATTCACATCATATAAAGCAAGCCTTTCAAAAGGTGAACGAATGTTATAACGATGCTCTAGGTTCTTGATCGTAATGTCCATAATTCATTCACCAATCCTTCTTCCGTAAGATGATTCTTTTGAACAGGCACGCCTGCTTCTCTAAGCATGCGGCTTAATTTGAAGGAAAATGGCAAGTCCAGTCCAATCTTCACGAGGCTTTCTCCCATTGAGAAAATCTCTTCTGGTGTTCCTTCAGCAAATTTACACCCGTTGTTCATGACAATAATCCGATCAGCTTTCGCAGCTTCCTCCAGATCATGAGTAATGGAAATGACTGTGATCATTCCTTTTTCTTTTAAAGCACGTACGGTTTCCATTACTTCTTCTCTTCCGCTTGGATCAAGCATAGAGGTTGCTTCATCTAAAATAATAATCTCAGGCTGCACTGCGATGACTCCCGCAATAGCGACACGCTGCTTTTGGCCTCCTGAGAGATGGTGCGGCTCTTGATCAAGAAAATGATCCATCTGAACTTGCCGGGTTGCCCATTCTACTCTCTTAACCATTTCGTCCCTCGGCACGCCCTGGTTTTCCAAACCAAAAGCCACATCATCCTTAACCGTTGTTCCTACAAATTGGTTATCAGGATTTTGAAAAACCATACCTACTTTTTTACGGATATGCCAGACATTTTCCTCCTGAAGAACCAAGCCGGATACTGTAACTGATCCATGATTCGGAAGAAGCAATCCATTTAGAATTCTCGCCATTGTTGATTTCCCTGATCCATTATGTCCGACAATTGCCAGCCATTCGCCTTTATTAACATTAAAATGAACGTCGTTTAAAGCAGGCTTTTCTTCTTCATTGTAGCTGAAAGATACACCTTCAACCCGAACGATTTCATTCCCCATGCTTAAGCGCCTCCTCTAAAGCCTAATGGCTTCTCTCTGCAATTCTCTTCTAAAAAAAACTTGTCCAACTGGCTTCGGCGGACATATAGATGTCCGCCGTGTACGCAGTTTGGTAATAGGCTCCCTGCAAAGCTCATAGAGATCCTTGCAGATCCGCTTTATAGGCATTAACAAATGCTTTTAATGCCTCTTGTAAAAAAAGGGCAATGAACAAGTTTGATAACTGTCCTGCCCTTTTATTTAACGCAAGTATAGAATTAAACTAATTCGATGATAACCATTGGTGCACCATCGCCGCGACGAGGTCCAAGCTTCATTATACGAGTATAACCGCCTTGACGCTCTTGGTAACGAGTTGAGATGTCAGCAAAAAGTTTTTGCAATGCATCTTCGTTTCCTTCTTCATTAGCTACTTCGTTACGAATGTAAGCTGCTGCCTGACGGCGTGCATGAAGATCTCCACGTTTACCCAAAGTAATCATTTTCTCAACAGTAGAACGCAGTTCTTTAGCACGTGCCTCAGTAGTTTCAATACGTTCGCTGATGATTAAATCAGTAGTCAAATCGCGAAGCATAGCTTTACGCTGAGCACTAGTACGACCTAATTTTCTGTATGACATGTGATGTCCCCTCCTTCGTTGAATATATAGAAACGCACGAAAATACTAGTTAACTTTTTAACTAGTCATCTTCAGTCATCTTTACGAAGACCTAAGCCAAGTTCTTCAAGTTTCGCTTTAACTTCTTCAAGAGATTTGCGACCCAGATTACGAACTTTCATCATGTCTTCCTCAGTCTTGTTCGCAAGCTCTTGAACTGTGTTGATCCCGGCACGTTTTAAACAGTTATAAGAACGTACAGATAGATCAAGCTCTTCAATTGTCATCTCTAGAACTTTTTCTTTTTGATCTTCTTCTTTTTCGACCATGATTTCAGCATTTTGTGCTTCATCAGTAAGGCCTACAAAGATGTTAAGATGCTCGGTTAAAATTTTGGCACCAAGAGCAACCGACTCCTGAGGGCCATTGCTTCCGTCAGTCCAAACATCCAAAGTCAGCTTATCGTAGTTTGCAACCTGGCCTACCCTGGTCTTTTCAACCTGATAGGATACACGTGCAACCGGAGTATATATGGAGTCAATCGGAATAACGCCAATTGGCTGATCTTCACGTTTGTTTGCATCTGCAGGAGTATATCCGCGTCCGCGTCTTGCTGTCAATCTCATTCTGAAATGCGCATCTTTTGAAAGAGTCGCAATATGAAGATCAGGATTCAAAATATCGATATCACTATCATGAGTAATATCAGCAGCAGTAATTGTACCGTCACCCTGAACATCGATTTCCAATGTTTTTTCTTCTTCTGAATAGATTTTGAGAGCAAGTTTTTTGATGTTTAGAATGATCGTTGTAACATCTTCCACAACGCCTTCTACAGTAGAAAACTCATGCAGTACTCCATCCATCTGGATTGATGTTACAGCGGCACCAGGAAGTGAGGATAAAAGGATACGACGTAAGGAGTTACCCAAAGTAGTACCATATCCGCGCTCGAGTGGTTCGACGACGAATTTGCCATATTTGGCATCATCGCTGATTTCAACCGTTTCGATTTTTGGTTTTTCAATCTCTATCATTCAATAAAACCCTCCTTCAAAACGTCGAAACCCCGGCTAGACAACTCCAAATCTATGGGTCTAACCGAAATTCCCCATTATAATGTCCCGAATGTGCATAACAATAGAAGTTAAAAGTTTGCTCTATTTAATATACTGTATCATAACCCATTATAGACAGGGATACAAAATCTATACAGAAATATTACACACGACGGCGTTTTGGCGGACGGCAGCCATTATGAGGAACTGGAGTTACGTCTCTGATAGCTGTAACCTCAAGACCAGCAGCTTGAAGAGCACGAATCGCAGCTTCACGGCCTGAACCAGGTCCTTTAACAGTAACCTCAAGGGTTTTCATACCATGCTCTATGGATGTTTTAGCAGCTGTTTCTGCAGCCATTTGCGCAGCGAAAGGAGTAGATTTACGAGAACCTCTGAATCCTAGCGCACCAGCACTTGACCAAGAAAGAGCATTACCATGGGAGTCAGTAATTGTTACGATCGTGTTGTTGAAAGTTGAACGGATATGCGCGATACCAGTTTCAATATTCTTTTTTACACGGCGTTTACGAGTGTTTGTTTTACGTGCCATTGATGATTAACCTCCTTTACCTTATTTCTTTTTGTTCGCAACAGTACGGCGAGGGCCTTTACGAGTACGAGCATTGTTTTTAGTGTTTTGTCCACGAACAGGTAAGCCGCGGCGATGACGAAGGCCACGGAAGCTTCCGATTTCAATCAGGCGTTTGATGTTAAGGGATACTTCACGGCGAAGGTCACCTTCAACTTTCAGCTTGTCGATGAGATCACGGATCTTTCCAAGTTCTTCTTCAGTTAAGTCACGTACACGAGTATCTTCAGAAACTCCAGCTTCAGCTAGAACTTTCTGAGCAGTTGTACGGCCGATTCCGAAAATATATGTCAAAGAAATAACAACGCGTTTTTCGCGGGGAATATCTACACCAGCAATACGAGCCATATTATAGCTGCACCTCCTTCTTAATTATCCTTGTTTTTGTTTATGCTTCGGATTCTCACAAATAACCATGACTTTTCCTCGTCTGCGGATAACTTTGCATTTTTCGCAGATCGGTTTCACGGATGGTCTAACCTTCATGATTTTTCCAACCTCCTTAGTCGTTCGGAGTGTCTTATTTGAATCGGTACGTAATTCTGCCACGGGTTAAGTCATATGGAGATAATTCAACCGTAACCTTGTCTCCAGGTAAAATGCGAATGAAGTGCATCCGAATTTTGCCGGATACATGTGCCAAAACAGTATGACCGTTTTCAAGTTCCACTTTGAACATTGCATTTGGCAGAGTCTCTTGGACCGTGCCTTCCACTTCAATTACATCGTCTTTCGCCATTCAATTGTTCTCCCTTCTTCAAATCAGCAACTTGTTCATTGACAAACTTTGCAAGTGCATAGCGCAGTTTTCCATTTGTCACACGACCAGTTTCAGCTAAACTGCTCTGAACTTCCGGAGATAAGCAATCAAAGAACTCTAAATGGTTGACGTTCTTCTTCTTGGGAGATTGAAATGTGCGCTTCTCTCCATCTGCCACAAGTACGAATGGATGATCAAGGATTAAGATCACAATGGCATACTGCCCTGTATTTTTTCCTTTCGATTCCCGGACAAACTGCCCGATCGAAGGAGTCCCTGCATCAATTTCGTTCAAGCATTTCCACCTTCACTTATGCTTTGGTCAGGATCTCAAAGCCCGTTTCAGTTATAGCAATCGTATGCTCATAGTGAGCACACATTTTCCCATCAACTGTTACAACCGTCCAGTTATCAGACAATGTTTTTACATAACGACTGCCTGCGTTCACCATCGGTTCAATAGCTAGCACCATGCCCGGTTTCAGGCGCGGTCCTTTGCCTGGAGGCCCGTAATGCGGAATCTGGGGATCTTCGTGAAGCTCCTGCCCGACTCCGTGTCCGACATACTCCCTTACGATGGAAAAACCATTACCTTCTGCATACGTTTGTATGGCATGAGAAATGTTAGACAGCCTTTCGCCCGGTTTTGCTTCTTCAAGCCCTTTATATAAAGACTCTTCTGTGACCTTCAGCAGCTTTTCTGTTTCCTCGGAAACGGTTCCGACTGCATAAGTCCATGCGGAGTCACCATGATAGCCGTTGTATTTAGCACCGATATCAATGCTAATGACATCCCCTTCATGCAGCACCCGGTCACCGGGTATTCCATGAACGAGTTCCTCATTTACAGAAGCACAGATGCTTCCGCGAAATCCATTATACCCTTTAAATGATGGGATTGCATCATTTTGACGTATAAACTTTTCGGCAATTGCATCCAATTCTTTGGTAGTAATACCAGGTAGTACATGTTTCATTAGCTCCTGGTGCGTTAAAGCAACGATTCGTCCTGCTTTCCGCATAATTTCGATCTCACGCGGCGTTTTGCAGATAATCATTGAACTTTGCCTCCAAGCAGCCCTTTAATATCTTCGAACACCTGGCCAATATCCTGCTGGCCATTGATGTTTCTCAAATATCCTTTTTCTTCGTAGAAATCGAGCAGCGGTTTTGTCTGTTTAAGGTTTACTTCCAAACGTTTCCCTACTGTTTCCTCGTTGTCATCTTCGCGCTGATAAAGCTCTCCTCCGCATTTATCACACACGCCTTCTTTCGCAGGCGGGTTGAACACTAGATGATAGGTAGCACCGCAATTTTTGCAAATTCGGCGCCCAGTCAGGCGTTCCAACAGAATATCCTGATCAACTTTGATGTTGATAACATAGTCGATTCTCCGGTTCATGTCAGCAAGTATGCCTTCAAGCGCTTCTGCTTGGGCTACTGTACGCGGGAAACCATCTAAAAGGAACCCTTTTTCACAATCATTCTTGCCCAATCTTTCGCGGACAATACCAATCGTGACTTCATCAGGTACCAGTTCCCCTTTATCCATGAAGGATTTTGCTTCTAGCCCGAGATCAGTTTCTTCTTTAATGGCAGCTCGGAACATATCCCCTGTTGAGATGTGAGGGACCTTGTATTCTTCTACTAATCGCTCCGCCTGAGTACCTTTTCCGGCACCTGGCAAACCCATTAAAACTAGATTCATTCCAAAATTCCCCCTGAGTCTCTATTAGAGGGAATGGGAATCAGCTTCCCATAACCTCACTGTTTGATAAATCCTTTATAATGACGTTTCACAAGCTGACTCTCGAGCTGTTTCATTGTTTCAAGTGCGACACCTATGATGATCAATAAGCTTGTTCCGCCAATCTGCGTTTGTTGAGGCAGACCAGCAATCTGAATAAAGAACACAGGAAGTACTGCAATAACTGCCAAGAAGATTGATCCAACAAACGTTAAGCGATATAGAACTTTTGTGACATACTCTTGAGTGCTTTTTCCGGGACGAATTCCTGGTATATAGCCGCCCTGCTTTTTCAGATTATCTGCCATTTGTTCCGGGTTAACCTGAACAAATGCATAAAAATAAGTAAAAGCAACGATCAGAACTACATACAAGGCCATTCCAAACGGTCTTGTGTAAGTGAAATTGTACTTGATCCAATCTGTAACATCATTGGTTCCGAAGAACGATGCAATCGTAGGCGGTGCAATGATAAAGGAAACTGCAAAAATTACAGGAATTACACCAGCCGGGTTAACCTTCAAAGGAAGATGTGTTGACTGGCCTCCAACAGGTCCAGTGCCTGATACACGTTTAGCATATTGAATCGGAATTTTGCGAAGTGCCTGCTGAATGTAGATAACTCCTACAATGACAGCAAGAATCGCTACCGCAAGAAGAACCATTGTTACTATTTTAATAAATAGCTGGCTTCCGGCGTTTTGGAATTCCGTTGAATAAATCTGTCCAAGTGTATGCGGTATACCGGAAACAATTCCAGCAAAGATAATGACGGAAATACCATTCCCGACCCCTTTAGCTGTAATTTGTTCACCGAGCCACATTAAGAAAGCAGTACCTGCAGTCAATACAAGAGCAATCATCAGGTAAGTAGTCCAGCTAGGGTTTGAGATCAGCATCCCTCTGGACATATTGTTAAACCCGATGGACATGCCAATTGCCTGGATGAAACCCAGGATGATTGTAAAGTATCTTGTAAACTGAGCAAGTTTGCGTCTTCCAACTTCACCTTGCTTCGACCATTCAGTAAATTTTGGAATGACATCCATTTGCAAAAGCTGCACAATGATGGATGCCGTAATATACGGCATAATCCCCATTGCCAGAATTGAGAAACGGTATAAGCTTCCGCCCCCAAATGTATTAAGAACACTAAAAGCATTAGTTGGATCCTGTGCTGTTAACACCTTCGCGTTAACAAAAGGCACTGGAATGAATGAACCAATCCGAAAAACAATAAGCATTAAAAGGGTGAATATGATTTTGTTTCGTATATCACCCACGCGCAAAAAATTGGAGATTGTTTTAAACATTAAATCACCTCAGCTGTACCGCCAGCAGCCTCAATTGCTTCTTTCGCAGAAGAGGAGAATTTGTTTGCTTTGATTGTAAGCTTTTTCTCTAAAGATCCAGTACCAAGGATTTTTACTCCAGCTTTCAAGTTGCTGACAACGCCAGTTTCAAGAAGCAATTCAGGAGTAACTTCAGTACCTTCTTCAAAGCGGTTAAGTCTTTCAAGATTCACAACAGCGTATTCTTTACGGTTGATGTTCGTAAATCCGCGTTTCGGCAAACGTCTGAACAAAGGTGTTTGACCACCCTCGAATCCAGGACGAACTCCACCGCCAGAACGAGCGTTTTGACCTTTATGACCTTTACCAGCTGTTTTACCGTTACCTGAACCGATACCGCGACCAACACGGTTACGTTCTTTACGGGATCCTTCTGCAGGTTTCAATTCATGAAGTTTCATAGGGACACCTCCTTAATTTTAAAGCGTTTCTTATTGTTCAGTTACAGTAACTAAATGGCTAACTTTGTTGATCATACCGCGGATAGCAGCGTTATCTTCATGCACTACAGTTTGGTGCATTTTTTTTAGTCCCAGTGTTTTAACTGTTACACGCTGGTCTTCCGGACGACCGATTACACTGCGAGTGAGGGTGATCGCTAATTTGTTTGACATTATCTTTCCCTCCTTATCCTAACAGTTCTTCGACAGATTTTCCACGAAGCTTTGCAACATCTTCAGCACGCTTCAGGCGAGATAGGCCTTGAAGAGTAGCCCGAATCATGTTGATTGGTGTGTTGGATCCTAGAGATTTTGAAAGGATGTCACCAACGCCTGCAAGTTCAAGAACCGCACGGACAGGTCCGCCAGCGATAACTCCTGTACCTTCAGAAGCAGGTTTCAATAGGATATTTCCAGCACCAAATTGTCCGATGACTTCGTGTGGAATAGTAGTACCAACCATTGGCACTGCAATAAGATTTTTCTTAGCATCTTCGATGGCTTTGCGGATTGCTTCCGGAACCTCTTGGGCTTTACCGGTACCAAAACCGACGTTACCATTTTTGTCGCCAACTACAACAAGAGCAGCGAAGCGGAAACGGCGTCCACCTTTTACAACTTTAGCTACACGGTTAACGGTAACTACGCGTTCTTCAAGTTCTAGTTTGTTTGAGTCAATACGACGCATTCTGTGTGTCCCTCCTTTTTATTAAAATTCAAGTCCAGCTTCGCGGGCAGCGTCAGCAAGAGCTTTAATACGACCATGGTATAGATATCCACCGCGATCAAATACGATAGATTTATGACCTTTTTCAATCGCACGCTGTGCAACCAATTCGCCGACTTTTTGGGCTGCTTCAGTGTTAGCAGTAGATTCAAGATTAAGATCTTTTTCTATAGTAGAAGCGCTAACGACTGTTACACCGTTTGTATCGTCGATCAATTGTGCATAGATGTGCTTGTTGGAGCGGAACACGTTCAAACGTGGTCTCTCAGCAGTTCCAAAAAGTTTCGCACGAACACGTGCATGTCTTCTTTTACGGACTGAATTTTTACTTGGTTTCGTAATCATCTACGTCACTCCTTTCTTAACCTTTAAGCCGCATTACTTAGCAGTTTTACCTTCTTTACGACGAACCATTTCGCCTTCGTAACGGATCCCTTTGCCTTTGTAAGGCTCTGGCGGACGAGTAGCACGGATGTTGGAAGCAATTGCACCAACGCGTTCTTTATCAGTACCTTTAACAATAACTTTTGTTTGAGAAGGTACTTCAATTTCGATACCTTGTTCAGGTGTGATCTCAACTGGGTGAGAGTAACCAACATTAAGAACAAGTTTGTTTCCGGATTTAGTAGCACGGTAACCGACACCGACTAGTTCCAATCCTCTTTCGAAGCCTTTGGATACACCTTCAACCATGTTCCCAAGAAGGCTGCGTGTTGTACCGTGAAGAGCACGGTGCACTTTCTGATCAGAAGGACGTGTTACAAAAAGTACGTTGTCTTCTACAGAAATGTTGATATCTGGATGAAATGTACGAGTCAATTCACCTTTGGGACCTTTAACTGTAACAGTGTTATCGTTCATTGTAACTGTTACACCAGATGGAATCTCAAGTGGTTTTTTACCTACACGAGACATACTTTACACCTCCATTCTTTTTAACTTATTACCAAACGTATGCTAATACTTCTCCGCCAGCCTGTTTAGCACGGGCTTCTTTGTCAGTTAAGACACCTTGAGAAGTTGAAATGATTGCAATACCTAAGCCGTTAAGTACGCGAGGTACTTCAGTTGCTTTAGCATAAACACGAAGACCAGGCTTACTGATACGTTTTAAACCAGTAATTACACGTTCGTTGTTAGAACCATATTTAAGGAAAATACGGATTACACCTTGTTTGTTGTCTTCCACGTATTCTACGTCACGTACAAAACCTTCACGCTTAAGAATTTCAGCGATCTCTTTTTTGATTTTAGAAGCAGGAACCTCTAATTTATCATGACGTACCATATTCGCATTACGGATGCGAGTAAGCAAATCAGCAATTGGATCTGTCATTACCATAGTAAAATAACCTCCTTCCCATTATGGGGTATTACCAGCTAGCTTTTTTAACGCCAGGAATCTGACCTTTATGTGCAAGTTCACGGAAACAAATACGGCAAAGCTTAAATTTCCGAATAACGGAATGTGGACGTCCACAGCGTTCGCAACGAGTGTACTCCTGGACTTTAAACTTTTGAGTGCGTTTTTGTTTCGCAATCATGGATTTTTTTGCCACGTTTTCGCCTCCCTTTGACGATTATTTTTGGAACGGCATTCCGAACTGAGTAAGTAATTCACGAGCTTCTTCGTCAGTGTTAGCAGTTGTAACAATAACGATGTCCATTCCGCGAACCTTGGTTACTTTATCGTAATCAATTTCAGGGAAGATCAATTGTTCTTTAACACCAAGAGTGTAGTTACCGCGGCCATCAAAGGATTTTTTAGAAATTCCTCGGAAGTCACGTACACGAGGTAAAGAAACAGAAACTAGTTTGTCTAGGAATTCATACATGCGCTCTCCGCGAAGAGTTACTTTCGCTCCGATCGGCATGCCTTCACGTAAACGGAAACCAGCGATTGATTTTTTAGCACGAGTGATTACCGGTTTTTGACCAGCAATAGAAGTTAGTTCTTCAACTGCGCTGTCAAGAGATTTTGAGTTAGATACTGCATCACCAACACCCATGTTGATAACGATCTTCTCAAGTTTAGGTACTTGCATTACTGATTTATAGCTGAACTTGCTCATTAATGCAGGTGTCATTTCTTTTGTATACTTTTCTTTAAGGCGGTTCATTATAGGAGACCTCCCTTCCTTAGTTACTATTTATCTAAAGATTCACCAGATTTTTTTGCTACACGTACTTTCTTGCCGTCTTCAACCTTGTAACCAACACGAGTTGGCTCACCAGATTTTGGATCGATAAGCATGACGTTTGATACATGGACCGGCGCCTCTTGGTTAAGAATACCACCTTGAGGATTTTCTTGAGTTGGTTTCGCGTGCTTTTTAACGATGTTGATTCCTTCAACTAGCACACGCTCTTTTTTCGGATAAGCTTCAAGAACAGTACCTTGCTTGCCTTTATCCTTACCAGAGATAACCATAACTTTATCACCTTTTTTTACATGCATCCTATTCGCACCTCCTTGTAAGGCATTGAGTTTTCTATTATAAAACTTCTGGAGCTAGAGAAACGATTTTCATGAAGCTGTTGTCACGAAGTTCACGAGCAACAGGTCCGAAAATACGTGTACCACGCGGGCTTTTGTCGTCACGAATGATGACACAAGCATTTTCGTCAAAGCGGATGTAAGTTCCGTCGTTACGGCGAACACCGCGTTTTGTACGAACCACAACAGCTTTTACTACGTCACCTTTTTTAACAACGCCTCCTGGTGTTGCTTGTTTTACCGTGCAAACAATTACATCACCAATGTTAGCTGTTTTGCGGCCAGATCCACCTAGCACTTTAATTGCAAGGACTTCACGGGCACCAGAGTTATCAGCTACTTTTAAGCGAGATTCTTGTTGAATCATTCAAGTTACCTCCCTTCGGAACTTGTTTCCGAGCAATATTAGATAATAATAGCTTCTTCAACGATTTCAACTAAACGGAAACGTTTCGTAGCAGACAATGGACGTGTTTCCATAATTCTTACGATATCTCCGATTTTAGCTTGGTTGTTATCGTCATGAGCTTTGAATTTTTTGGAATACTTTACGCGCTTGCCGTAAAGTGAATGTGTTTTGTAAGTTTCTACAAGAACTGTGATCGTTTTATCCATTTTATCAGAGACTACACGGCCAGTGTAGCCCTTACGTTGGTTGCGTTCACTCATTCTGCTAACCTCCTCTCAGGTTTAACGATTATTCGCAGCAATCTCTCTTTCACGTACAACAGTTTTCATACGGGCGATGGATTTGCGTACTTCACGAATGCGAGCAGTATTTTCAAGTTGTCCTGTCGCTAATTGGAAGCGAAGGTTGAAAAGCTCTTCTTTAAGTGATTTTACGTTTTGTTCGATTTCAGCAGTGGTAAGGTCACGAATTTCATTACTTTTCATTAGATTCACCACCAATTTCCTCGCGTCTAACGAATTTTGTTTTAATTGGCAATTTGTGAGCTGCTAGACGAAGCGCTTCTCGAGCTACTTCTTCAGGAACACCGGCAATTTCAAATAATACTTTGCCTGGTTTAACAACTGCTACCCAACCTTCCGGAGCACCTTTACCGGAACCCATGCGGACCTCAAGAGGTTTAGCTGTATATGGCTTGGAAGGGAAAATTTTAATCCAGACTTTACCGCCACGTTTCATGTAACGAGTCATCGCAATACGAGCAGCCTCAATTTGACGGTTTGTAATCCATGATGCTTCAAGAGCTTGAATACCAAATTCACCGAAATGTACTTCAGAACCGCCTTTAGCACGACCGCGCATTTTTCCGCGATGCTCTCTGCGATATTTAACGCGTTTTGGCAACAACATATTATTTTCCTCCTTCCTCTGTTTTCTTCTTAGTAGGAAGAACCTCTCCACGATAGATCCATACTTTAACGCCTAATTTACCGTAAGTTGTATCTGCTTCTGATGTGCCGTAATCAATATCTGCACGAAGTGTGTGTAGAGGAACAGTTCCTTCACTGTAATGTTCTGAACGAGCGATATCTGCACCGCCAAGACGACCGGAAACCATTGTTTTAATTCCTTGAGCGCCGGAACGCATTGTGCGTTGGAGCGCTTGCTTTTGAGCACGACGGAAAGAAATACGGTTTTCCAATTGACGAGCGATGTTGTCAGCTACTAGTTTAGCATCAAGATCTGCTCTTTTGATTTCAAGAATGTTAATGTGCACGCGTTTACCAGTAAGTTCGTTAAGAGCTTTACGAAGTGCTTCGACTTCAGTACCGCCTTTACCGATAACCATACCTGGCTTAGCAGTGTGGATCGTGATATTCACACGGTTAGCAGCACGTTCGATTTCAACTTTAGAAACAGAAGCGTCGCTAAGGCGTTTGTTGATGTATTCACGGACTTTTAAATCTTCATGTAGAAGAGCTGCATAGTCTTTGCCTGCGTACCACTTGGATTCCCAATCACGGATGACTCCGATACGAAGACCGACTGGATTTACCTTTTGACCCACTGATTATCCCTCCTTCTTTTCTGTTACGACGATCGTGATGTGACTCGTACGTTTGTTAATTGCACTGGCACGGCCTTGAGCGCGTGGACGGAAACGTTTTAGTGTTGGGCCTTCATCTACGAATGCCTCAGTTACCATAAGAGCGTTAATGTCCATCTCATAGTTGTGCTCAGCGTTTGCTACAGCGGAATTCAATACTTTTTCAATAATCGGAGAAGCTGCCTTCGGAGTGTGACGAAGAATAGCAACTGCTTCACCTACTTGCTTACCTCGAATTAAGTCCATTACTAAACGTGCTTTACGAGGAGCAATACGAACTGTTCTAGCAACAGCTTTAGCTTGCATTTAAGTGCCTCCTCTCAATTAGCGTTTTGTTTTTTTATCATCGTTGGCATGGCCTTTGTATGTGCGCGAAGGAGCGAACTCACCAAGTTTGTGCCCTACCATATCTTCAGTTACATAAACTGGAACATGTTTGCGTCCATCATAAACTGCTACTGTATGACCGATGAATTGCGGGAAAATAGTTGAACGGCGAGACCAAGTTTTAATAACTTGTTTCTTGTCTCCTTCGTTAAGAACTTCGATTTTCTTCATCAAGTGGTCATCAACAAATGGTCCTTTTTTTAGACTGCGACCCATTCTGGTACCTCCCTTCGTGACTGTACTACGGTTCTTAGGAACCGTAGAAAGATCACGTTATTTTTTACGACGGCGTACGATAAATTTATCGGATTTGTTTGTCTTTTTGCGAGTTTTCGCGCCAAGAGTTGGTTTACCCCATGGTGACATTGGTGATTTACGTCCGATTGGAGCGCGTCCTTCACCACCACCGTGCGGATGGTCATTAGGGTTCATTACGGAACCACGAACTGTAGGGCGTTTGCCTAACCAGCGGGAACGTCCAGCTTTACCGATGTTGATAAGTTCATGCTGTTCATTGCCTACTTGACCGATTGAAGCGCGGCAAGTTGAAAGAATCATGCGAACCTCACCAGAGTTCAAGCGTACAAGCACATATTTTCCTTCTTTACCAAGAACCTGTGCAGAAGTACCTGCAGAACGAACCAATTGTCCGCCTTTTCCAGGTTTAAGCTCGATATTGTGGATTACTGTACCTACTGGAATGTTTTGAAGTGGAAGTGCGTTACCCACTTTAATGTCTGCTTCAGTTCCAGACATGATTTCCATTCCAACTTTAAGGTTTTTTGGAGCTAGGATATAACGTTTTTCACCATCAACATAGTTGATTAGTGCAATGTTTGCTGAGCGGTTCGGATCGTACTCAACTGTAGCAACGCGTCCAGGTATACCATCTTTGTCACGTTTAAAGTCAATGATACGATATTGACGTTTATGTCCACCGCCTTGATGACGTACAGTGATTTTACCTTGGTTGTTACGGCCAGCATTTTTGCTAAGCGGCGCAAGCAACGATTTTTCCGGTTTGTCAGTTGTGATTTCAGCGAAATCAGAAACTGTCATTCCACGACGACCGTTGGAGGTCGGTTTGTATTTTTTAATCGCCATCTTGGTTTCCCTCCTTCACTTTTATATTAAACTTCAAATAGTTCGATTTCTTTGCTGTCTGCAGTAAGTTTAATGATCGCTTTTCTGCGGCGATTTGTTAGTCCGCTGTAACGGCCAACTCGTTTAAACTTGCCTTTATAGTTCATAACGTTGACTTTTTCAACCTTCACGCCGAAGATTGCTTCAATCGCGTCTTTAACTTGTGTTTTATTGGCTTTAACGTCAACTTCAAACGTATACTTTTTGTCAGCCATAGCGTCTGTTGAACGTTCAGTGATTACGGGGCGCTTAATGATATCACGTGGGTCTTTCATTATGCAAGCACCTCCTCTACTTTTTCCACCGCTGCTTTCGTAATGATAAGCTTCTCATGGTTAAGTACATCTAAAACGTTAAGTGCAGTTGCTTCAAGCACAATAACACCAGGGATGTTGCGTGCAGAAAGTGCTACTGTTTCATTAACATCAGCAGTTACGATCAACGCTTTTGTATCGACAGAAAGACCTTTAAGGATTGAAACCATTTCTTTGGTTTTCACTGCTTCTAGAGCAAGATCCTCAATAACAACGATATTGCTGTCTTGTACTTTAGATGATAAAGCCGATTTAATCGCTAGACGGCGAACTTTTTTAGGTAATTTGTAAGCATAGCTGCGAGGTGTAGGGCCGAATACAGTACCACCGCCGCGCCATTGTGGTGAGCGGATAGATCCTTGACGTGCACGACCTGTACCTTTTTGGCGCCAAGGTTTACGGCCTCCGCCAGCAACTTCAGAACGATTTTTCACTTTGTGGCTTCCTTGTCGTTGGGAAGCTCTTTGCATGATAACAGCTTCGAATAAAACGCTGCTGTTAGGTTCAATACCAAAAACAGAATCATTCAGTTCGATTTCTCCAACATTGGATCCGCTTTGGTTTAGTAATGCTACTTTAGGCATTATCTTTTTCCTCCTTCCCTAAGAAGATTATTTGGATTTAACAGCACTTTTTACTGTTAGAAGAGCTTTTTTAGCTCCAGGAACATTACCCTTGATTAGAAGAAGGTTGCGCTCTGCGTCCACTCTAACAACCTCAAGGTTTTGTACAGTGATTTGTTCTCCACCCATACGTCCTGGCAGCAATTTGTTCTTGAATACACGGTTTGGAGCAACAGGACCCATTGAACCTGGGCGACGGTGGTAACGGGAACCGTGGGACATTGGTCCGCGGGATTGTCCGTGGCGTTTAATAGAGCCTTGGAATCCTTTACCTTTTGAAATACCTGTTACATCTACGATTTCTCCTGCAGAGAAAATATCAACCTTGACTTCTTGACCAATTTGATACTCATCGCTAACTTCACGGAACTCCCGTACGAAGCGCTTAGGCGCAGTGTTTGCTTTTGCAACGTGACCTTTTTGCGGTTTGTTTGCCAGCTTTTCACGTTTGTCTTCAAAACCCAATTGAATGGATTCATAGCCGTCATTATCAACGTTTTTTACTTGAAGGACAACGTTTGGAGCAGCCTCAACAACTGTTACCGGAATTAAATCACCGTTTTCAGCAAAGATTTGCGTCATACCAATTTTTCTACCTAAGATTCCTTTGGTCATAAGTCACACCTCCTGATTTTCTAGTTTTTTATTATTTTTAAACATTATAGTTTGATTTCGATATCTACGCCTGACGGCAAGTCTAAACGCATCAATGCATCAACAGTTTGTGGTGTTGGATTGATAATGTCGATTAGACGTTTGTGAGTACGCATTTCAAACTGTTCGCGAGAATCTTTGTATTTATGCACCGCACGAAGAATCGTGTAGATTGATTTCTCAGTTGGAAGCGGAATCGGACCTGATACGTTAGCACCAGAACGTTTCGCAGTTTCAACAATCTTCTCAGCGGACTGATCAAGGATTCTGTGATCATATGCTTTCAAACGAATACGAATTTTTTGTTTTGCCATTACTTTCCCTCCTTTTCGCCTACTTAATAATAGACAGTTCTCAGTGAGAATTTCCCTCACACACTCGCCATGGCAAAGCGGCCGGGTGTGTCAGCAACCTCCCACATCATCGCAGTCAAAGACCAACATTCACTATTATATAAAAATCGGGCGGGCAATGCAAGAAGAAATATAAATTTCTTTTACATTAAACGCACTTATAACATTATACCTTTTTTTCCTGGGAATTTCAATCTTTCCTTAAGGTTAATATAACGTTCTATTTTATATAGAAGAAACTTTTTTAAAAATAGGAAATTGAAAATTGCTTGAGTGGATTGCGCCTCGTAATTGCGGATTTGTAAGAGGAAAATGAATTTTATTTTTAAAAGGAGCATGAACGTTTTTTTATTCTATTTATCAATTAGAAATAGTTATCAAAGTAGTTATTCAACTGCTCTACTATTGACCCGAAAAATAAAAAAAGGCAAGCGATCAAATCGCTTGCCTTTGGTTTGTTAGTATTATTGGCTGATAGTTGAAACTACGCCTGAACCAACAGTACGTCCACCTTCGCGGATAGAGAAGCGAGTTCCTTCTTCGATCGCGATTGCAGAGATTAGTTCAACAGTCATTTCAATATTATCGCCAGGCATTACCATTTCAACGCCTTCTGGAAGTTGAACAACACCAGTTACGTCAGTTGTACGGAAGTAGAACTGTGGGCGATAGTTAGAGAAGAATGGAGTATGACGTCCACCCTCTTCTTTTGAAAGAACATAAACTTCAGCTTTAAAATTTGTGTGTGGAGTGATTGTTCCTGGCTTAGCAAGAACTTGTCCACGTTGGATATCTTCACGTGCTACACCACGAAGAAGGGCACCGATGTTGTCACCAGCTTCAGCATAGTCAAGAAGTTTACGGAACATTTCAACACCAGTTACAGTAGTAGATTTTGGCTCTTCAGATAAACCGATGATGTCAACAGTGTCTCCAACTTTAACTTGTCCACGTTCAACACGTCCAGTAGCAACTGTTCCACGGCCAGTGATTGAGAATACATCCTCAACAGGCATCATGAAAGGTTTGTCAGTGTCGCGTTCTGGAGTTGGGATGTACTCATCAACAGCGTTCATAAGCTCAACGATTTTTTCTTCCCACTCAGCTTCGCCTTCAAGAGCTTTAAGAGCAGAACCTTTGATAACTGGAACGTCATCTCCAGGGAAGTCATATTCAGTAAGAAGGTCACGAACTTCCATTTCTACTAATTCAAGCAACTCTTCATCGTCAACCATGTCGCATTTGTTAAGGAATACTACAAGGTAAGGCACACCTACGTTACGAGAAAGAAGGATATGCTCACGAGTTTGTGGCATTGGACCGTCAGCAGCAGATACTACTAAGATTCCGCCGTCCATTTGAGCAGCACCAGTGATCATGTTTTTAACATAGTCAGCATGTCCTGGGCAGTCAACGTGTGCATAGTGACGGCTCTCAGTTTCATACTCAACGTGTGCAGTTGAGATTGTAATTCCGCGCTCGCGCTCTTCTGGAGCAGCGTCGATCATGTCATATGCCATTGCCGCACCTTTACCACTGCGTTTTGCAAGTACAGTAGTGATAGCAGCTGTTAGAGTTGTTTTACCGTGGTCAACGTGTCCAATTGTACCAATATTGGCATGCGTTTTGGAACGGTCGAATTTTTCTTTACCCATTCGAAAATCCTCCTTAGAGTTCAAAATATGATTTTAATATAAGTATGGATGCTAGAAAGCGAAAACATATTCCACTTTCATAGCTTACATAAGTAGTTATACTTCAACAAAGGCTATAAATCAATTACTCGCCTTTATTTTTTTTGATGATTTCTTCAGCGATAGATTTTGGAACTTCTTCATAGTGATCAAAGTGCATAGAGAATGTTCCGCGACCTTGTGTGTTAGAACGCAATGAAGTTGCGTAACCAAACATTTCGGAAAGAGGAACCATAGCACGAACAACTTGAGCGTTACCGCGTGCTTCCATACCTTCTACACGACCACGACGGGAAGTAATATCACCCATGATATCACCCATGTACTCATCTGGAATAACAACTTCAACCTTCATAACAGGCTCAAGGATTACAGGGCTACATTTAGAAACCGCGTTTTTAAGAGCAAGAGATGCCGCAACTTTAAACGCCATTTCACTGGAGTCAACATCATGGTATGAACCATCAACTAAAGCAGCTTTCACGTCGATCAAAGGATAGCCGGCAAGAACACCATTCTTCATGGAGTCTTCAAGACCTGCTTGAACTGCTGGTACGTATTCACGAGGAACTACACCACCAACAATTTTGTTAGCAAATTCGAAGCCTTTGCCTTCTTCGTTCGGTTCGAATTCGATCCAAACATGTCCGAATTGTCCGCGTCCACCTGATTGGCGGGCAAACTTACCTTCTACTCTAGCGCCTGCACGGAAAGTTTCACGATAGGCTACTTGAGGAGCACCAACATTTGCTTCTACTTTGAATTCGCGTCTCATACGGTCAACGATGATATCAAGGTGAAGCTCACCCATACCGGAGATGATTGTTTGACCAGTCTCAGGATCAGTATGTGCTTTGAATGTTGGATCTTCTTCAGAAAGCTTTGTTAAAGCTGTAGACATTTTGTCTTGGTCAGCTTTTGATTTTGGCTCAACAGATAGAGAGATTACCGGCTCTGGGAATTCCATAGATTCAAGAATAACAAGATTCTTTTCATCACATAGAGTGTCACCAGTAGTAGTGTCTTTAAGACCTACTGCTGCTGCGATATCACCTGCGTATACTGTTGCAATTTCTTGACGGGAGTTAGCATGCATCTGCAGGATACGTCCTACACGCTCACGCTTGCCCTTCGTGGAGTTTTGAACATAAGATCCGGAATTCAGAACACCTGAATACACACGGAAGAATGTTAGTTTACCAACATAAGGGTCTGTCATTACTTTGAATGCAAGAGCCGAGAATGGACCTTCATCGCTTGATTCGCGAAGAACTTCTTCTTCAGAATCAGGCAGAGTTCCTTTAATAGAAGGAACATCTAATGGGGATGGAAGGTAATCAAGAACTGCATCAAGCATTAACTGAACACCTTTATTTTTGAAGGCAGAACCACAGATAACTGGATAGAACTCAACATCACAAGTTCCTTTACGGATTGCAGCTTTCAATTCTTCAACTGAAATCTCTTCACCTTCAAGGTACTTCATCATTAGTTCTTCATCAAGTTCAGCAGCCGCTTCAACTAACTTGCCGCGGTATTCTTCTGCAAGATCTTTGTACTCATCTGGGATTTCGATCGCTTCAGAGCTAGTTCCCAAATCATCTTCATAAATGTATGCAACATTTTCAACAAGATCAATGATACCTACGAAATTGTCTTCAGCACCGATTGGAAGCTGAATTGGATGTGCATTAGCTTGAAGACGGTCGTGCATTGTTTTTACAGAATACAAGAAGTCTGCGCCGATTTTATCCATTTTGTTAACGAATACGACACGCGGAACTCCATAAGTAGTAGCCTGGCGCCATACTGTTTCTGTTTGAGGCTCAACACCAGATTGGGCATCAAGAACAGCCACCGCACCATCAAGTACGCGCAGGGAACGTTCAACCTCAACAGTGAAGTCTACGTGTCCTGGAGTGTCGATGATGTTTACACGGTGACCTTTCCACTGCGCAGTTGTAGCAGCGGAAGTGATCGTGATACCGCGTTCTTGTTCTTGTTCCATCCAGTCCATTTGGGAAGCTCCTTCATGAGTTTCACCAATTTTATGGATACGGCCTGTGTAGAAAAGTATACGCTCAGTAGTCGTAGTTTTACCGGCATCGATGTGAGCCATGATACCGATGTTACGAGTGTTTTTCAAGGAGAACTCTCTAGCCATTTGGTAACTTCTCCTTCCCTAGGGAATAGTAGATTTGTTGGTTCAAAAATTACCAGCGATAATGAGCGAATGCTTTGTTAGCTTCAGCCATTTTATGAGTGTCCTCACGTTTCTTAACTGCTGCACCAGTATTGTTTGCAGCATCAAGAATTTCGTTAGCCATACGCTCTTCCATGGTTTTTTCACCGCGAAGACGAGCGTAGTTTACTAACCAGCGAAGACCTAAAGTTGAACGGCGTTCTGGGCGCACCTCAACTGGTACTTGATAGTTCGCACCACCTACACGGCGAGCGCGTACTTCTAGAACTGGCATGATGTTTTTAAGTGCTTGTTCGAACACTTCCATAGCATCTTTACCAGAACGTTCTTGAACTAAATCAAGAGACTTATAAAGGATTGTCTGAGCTTTACCTCTCTGACCGTCAATCATGATGCGGTTAACAAGGCGAGTGATCAGTTTTGAGTTGTAAATCGGATCTGGCAATACATCTCTTTTTGTTACTGGACCTTTACGTGGCATAAATTTCTCCTCCTTTCATGCAATGGTTTTAAAAATTATTTTTTTGGAGCTTTCGGTCTCTTTGTACCATATTTTGAACGTCCTTGCATACGTTTTTCTACACCAGCAGTGTCAAGCGCACCGCGAACGATATGATAACGTACACCCGGTAAGTCTTTAACACGTCCGCCGCGGATCAATACAACGCTATGCTCTTGCAGGTTGTGACCGATACCAGGAATGTAGGCAGTAACCTCAATCTGGTTTGTCAAACGCACACGTGCATATTTACGAAGTGCTGAGTTCGGTTTTTTCGGTGTCATTGTACCAACACGAGTACAAACTCCGCGTTTTTGAGGTGAAGATAAGTTAGTGTGCTCTTTTTTAAAGCTGTTATATCCTCTATTTAACGCAGGGGAGTTTGATTTCTCAACTTTGCTTACGCGTCCTTTGCGGACTAATTGGTTAATTGTAGGCATGTTTTTTCCTCCTTCCATTACTTTCTTTAATCCCACACATCCAGGTGGTTCATATTTGGGCAAAAACAAAGTTCTTCCCAGAACCTTCGAACTGGCAAAAACAAGTTTTCTATTATTTAATAATTGCTACTGCAGAAGCTCCGACTTCAATTCCGCAAGCTTTACCAAGCTTCTTCATTGAATCAACTTTCACAATAGGGATCTGTCGCATTTCTGCTGTCTGGATAACTTTGGCAGTTATGCCTGGATCAGCGTCAATGGCTATGACAAGCTCCTTAACCTGACTGTTTTCTAGAGCCTTAATTGTCTGCTTTGTACCAACTATAATCTTTTCAGCCTGTGATACTTTTTCATAAGACATACAAAATATCCTCCAAAGCAACAGGTAGAATCGAGCACCTTGATTATATTAACATTGTAAGAGATGGATGTCAACCGGATGTCAACAAAAATCCAGCACACCCATCTCCCCACAAATTATTCTACTGTTACTGTGTCATCAGATGGCTGAATCTGAGTAACAGGCTTAACTTTGCGGTAATGCTGCATACCTGTACCTGCTGGTACAAGCTTACCGATGATAACATTTTCTTTCAGGCCAAGCAATTCATCACGTTTTCCTTTGATCGCAGCATCAGTAAGAACTCTTGTTGTTTCCTGGAATGATGCCGCTGATAAGAAGGAATCCGTTTCAAGAGACGCTTTCGTGATTCCAAGAAGAACAGATCGACCTGTAGCAGGGCGTCTTCCATCAAGAAGAACACGTTTGTTTGCATCTGTAAACTGGTGAATATCAAGCAGTGTACCTGGTAAGACATCGGTATCACCGGCATCCATAACACGTACTTTTCGAAGCATTTGGCGAACCATTACTTCAACGTGCTTATCGCCGATTTCCACACCTTGCATACGGTAAACCTTTTGAACTTCACGAAGCAAATATTCCTGAACGGCTGTAATATCTTTTACTTTCAGAAGCTCTTTCGGATCAATAGAACCTTCTGTCAGTTCTTGACCTCGCTCTATTGCATCGCCTTCCTCAACTTTCAGGCGGGCATTGTATGGTGCTGTATAAGAACGAGTCTCAACATCACCTTTAATAACGATTTCCTGCTGTTTTTCGCGAATTTCATTGATCTCAGCAACGACACCTTCAATTTCAGAAATAACAGCCTGACCTTTTGGGTTACGTGCTTCAAACAACTCTTGGATACGCGGCAAACCTTGTGTAATATCGTCTCCAGCAACTCCGCCTGTATGGAATGTACGCATTGTAAGCTGAGTTCCAGGTTCTCCGATTGACTGGGCAGCAATGATACCAACTGCTTCCCCAACTTCTACATCAGAACCTGTAGCAAGGTTGCGGCCATAACATTTTTTGCAGACGCCGTGGCGCGTATTACATGTGAAGGCTGAACGGATCCAAACCTCTTCAATGCCTGCTTCCACGACTTGTAGTGCTGTATCTTCTGTAATCAGTTCGTTCTCTCTAACAAGGATTTCTCCTGTTTCAGGATGCACGATGTTTTTGCGGACATAACGGCCGATCAAACGCTCTTCCAGTCTTTCGATCACTTCAGAGCCTTCTTTAATGGCAACTGCCAAAATTCCGCGGTCTGTACCGCAATCTTCATCACGGATGATAACATCTTGAGCCACATCAACGAGACGGCGTGTAAGGTAACCGGAATCGGCTGTTTTCAAGGCTGTATCCGCAAGACCTTTACGGGCACCATGTGTGGAGATGAAGTATTCCAAAACAGTTAACCCTTCGCGGAAACTTGACTTAATCGGCAATTCGATGATTCGTCCAGCCGGGTTGGCCATCAATCCGCGCATACCAGCAAGCTGTGTAAAGTTAGATGCGTTACCACGGGCACCGGAATCACTCATCATGAAGATCGGATTTCGGATATCCAATGATTTCATTAGTTTGCTCTGAATGTTATCTTTCGCTGCACTCCATATAGAGATTACGCGCTCATAGCGCTCTTCTTCGGTGATTAAACCGCGTCGGAACTGTTTAAGTACGTTATCCACTTTGGATTGTGCTTCAATAAGGATTTCTTCTTTTTCCTTTAATACGATGATGTCAGCAACACCAACCGTAATACCAGCTTTAGTAGAATATTTGAATCCAAGATCCTTCATTCGGTCAAGCATTTTGGAAGTCTCAGTGATTTTGAACTTCTTAAAGATCTCAGCAATGATTTGACCAAGAATGCCTTTTTTGAATGGTGGAATAATATCCTGGCTTTGAATATATTCTTTTACATTCGTTGTAGGAGAAACAAAGAACCGCTCTGCTGTTTTCTCCTCAATATTTATCTTTGTAGGCTCATTCATGTACGGGAAGGAATGAGGCAATATTTCATTGAATACCAGTTTCCCTACTGTTGTAATGAGCAATTGCTTTCTTTGTTCATCAGTAAACGTCTGGTTTTTCAAAGATGAAGCAGCTACCGCAACACGCGTGTGCAGATGCACATATCCGTTTTGGTAAGCAATAAGAGCTTCATTTGTATCTTTGAAAATCATACCTTCGCCTACTGCATTTTCACGTTCCATAGTCAGGTAGTAGTTACCAAGAACCATATCCTGTGAAGGTGTAACAACCGGTTTTCCGTCTTTCGGGTTCAGGATGTTTTGAGCAGCAAGCATCAAGATTCTTGCTTCAGCCTGAGCTTCAGAAGAAAGAGGAACGTGGACAGCCATTTGGTCACCGTCAAAGTCAGCATTGTATGCTGTACATACTAGCGGATGCAAACGAATCGCACGGCCTTCAACAAGTGTTGGTTCAAAAGCCTGAATACCAAGTCTATGAAGTGTAGGGGCACGGTTGAGAAGTACCGGATGCTCCTTAATAACAGATTCAAGTACGTCCCAAACTTCCGGCTGCACTCTTTCAATTTTGCGTTTTGCACTCTTGATGTTGTGCGCCAGTCCTTTTTCAACAAGCTCCTTCATCACAAAAGGCTTGAAGAGTTCGATTGCCATTTCTTTTGGCAATCCGCATTGGTACATTTTCAAATTCGGTCCAACAAGGATTACGGAACGGCCTGAATAATCAACACGTTTACCAAGAAGATTTTGGCGGAAACGGCCTTGTTTACCTTTCAGCATATGAGAAAGGGATTTTAATGGTCTGTTACCAGGTCCTGTAACTGGTCGTCCGCGTCTTCCGTTGTCGATTAATGCATCGACTGCTTCCTGAAGCATACGCTTTTCGTTTTGAACGATAATGCTTGGTGCTCCAAGATCAAGAAGACGTTTAAGACGGTTGTTACGGTTGATAACACGGCGGTACAAGTCATTCAGGTCAGAAGTAGCAAAACGTCCGCCATCAAGCTGTACCATTGGGCGCAATTCCGGCGGGATAACAGGAAGGACATCAAGGATCATCCAAGATGGTTCATTTCCAGATCCACGGAAAGCTTCAAGAACTTCCAGGCGCTTGATCGCACGTGTGCGTCTCTGTCCTTGGGAAGTTTTCAATTCTTCTTTTAAATGGTCAACATCTTTATCAAGGTCGATGTCTTGAAGAAGCTTTTTGATGGCTTCAGCACCCATTGACGCCTGGAAAGTGTTGCCGTATTTATCTTTATACGCACGGTATTCCTTTTCGGAAAGAAGCTGTTTCTTTTCTAATGGAGTATCGCCAGTATCGGTTACTACATAAGATGCAAAGTAAATCACTTCTTCCAAAGCACGAGGGGACATGTCAAGAACTAGTCCCATACGGCTTGGAATTCCTTTAAAGTACCAGATGTGAGAAACAGGAGCAGCCAATTCAATATGGCCCATTCTCTCACGTCTAACTTTAGCCCGTGTTACTTCAACTCCGCATCGGTCACAAACGACACCTTTATAGCGAACTCGTTTATATTTTCCGCAATGGCATTCCCAGTCCTTTTGAGGGCCGAAAATGCGTTCGCAGAACAAACCGTCTTTTTCGGGTTTTAATGTACGATAGTTAATTGTTTCGGGTTTTTTTACCTCACCGAAAGACCAAGAACGAATCTTATCAGGTGAAGCAAGACCAATGCTCATATATTCAAAATTATTAACATCCAGCAAGGGGCCTACCTCCCTTTTCTTCTTCGGGTTATACCCTTATTGCCTGCAGATTATTCTTTCGTCACAACGTCTTTTTCTTTTTCCGTACTGACAGCAACTTCATCCTCAAGTTCATCGCTCAGTGACAGCCCTTCTGCTTGCGGTCCTTCTTCATCCTCATCAAGGTCTCTCATCTCGATCTCTTTTTCATCGCTGGATAGCATTTTAACATCCATACCCAAGCTTTGGAGCTCTTTAATAAGAACTTTAAAGGATTCAGGGACACCAGGTTCTGGTACATTGTCACCTTTTACGATGGCTTCGTATGTTTTCACACGGCCAACAACATCATCTGATTTAACAGTGAGAATTTCTTGCAATGTATAGGCAGCACCATATGCTTCCAGTGCCCAAACTTCCATTTCCCCGAAGCGCTGTCCGCCGAACTGCGCTTTACCGCCAAGCGGCTGCTGGGTAACAAGAGAGTAAGGTCCTGTCGAACGGGCATGGAGCTTATCATCAACCATGTGAGCCAGTTTGATCATGTACATGATTCCTACTGATACACGGTTATCAAATGGTTCTCCAGTACGGCCGTCATACAATACGGTTTTAGCATCTCTAGGCATGCCTGCTTCTTCAAGCGTATCCCAAACATCTTCCTCGCGCGCTCCGTCAAATACTGATGAAGCAACGTGTAGTCCAAGTTTGCGGGCAGCCATACCAAGGTGAAGCTCAAGCACCTGGCCGATGTTCATACGGGAAGGAACTCCCAGTGGATTTAACATAATATCTACTGGTGTGCCGTCAGGCATGTAAGGCATATCTTCCTCAGGAAGAATGCGGGAGATAACCCCTTTGTTACCATGGCGTCCGGCCATTTTGTCTCCTTCGGAAATCTTCCGTTTCTGAACAATGTAAGCACGAACAAGCTGGTTAACTCCTGGCGGCAATTCATCGCCGTCTTCACGGTTGAAGACTTTAACATCAAGGATAATACCTCCGCCTCCGTGAGGAACACGCAAGGATGTATCCCTTACTTCACGTGCTTTTTCGCCGAAGATTGCGTGTAGAAGACGTTCTTCTGCAGTCAGTTCTGTTACACCCTTAGGCGTTACTTTACCAACAAGCAAGTCACCGTCTTTTACTTCAGCACCGATTCGGATGATTCCGCGCTCATCAAGATTGCGGAGAGCATCTTCACCGACATTCGGAATGTCACGTGTAATTTCTTCAGGTCCAAGCTTTGTATCACGGGACTCTGATTCGTATTCTTCTATGTGAATGGATGTATAGACATCATCTTTTACGAGGCGTTCACTCATGATGATCGCATCCTCGTAGTTATAGCCATCCCATGTCATAAAGGCAACCATTACGTTTCGTCCAAGTGCAAGTTCGCCTTTTTCCATGGAAGGCCCGTCAGCTAGGATTTCACCTTTTACTACTTCATCGCCTTCACTTACGATTGGACGCTGATTGTAGCAAGTTCCCTGGTTGGAACGGATAAATTTCAGCATGCTGTATTTATCAAGGTTTCCTTTTACTTTGTTGCCATCCACCTCTTCGTAGCGGCGGACATAAACATTTTTCGCTTCAACTTTTTCAACGATTCCCGGATGCTTACAAATAACAGCTGCACCAGAGTCTTTTGCAGAAACGTATTCCATTCCAGTACCGACAATCGGTGATTCCGGCTGCATAAGAGGAACAGCCTGACGCTGCATGTTCGCACCCATCAAGGCACGGTTGGAGTCGTCATTCTCAAGGAATGGGATACAAGCTGTCGCAGCAGATACAACCTGTTTTGGTGATACATCCATGTAATCCACGCGGTCGCGTGCTACAACGGTATTCTCACCGCGGAAACGGGCAACGATACCATCGTCGATGAATGAACCATCATCTGCGAGGCGGGCGTTAGCCTGTGCCACAACATAGTTGTCTTCTTCGTCTGCTGTCAGGTAATCGATTCGGGCAGTTACTTTACCTGTATCAGGGTCAACCCTGCGGTAAGGTGTTTCAATGAAACCGAAGCGGTTTACCTTCGCGAAACTTGAAAGTGAGTTGATCAGCCCGATATTTGGTCCCTCAGGCGTTTCGATCGGACACATACGGCCATAGTGGGAGTAGTGAACGTCACGAACTTCCATGCCGGCACGCTCACGCGTCAAACCGCCTGGTCCTAGTGCAGACAGACGGCGCTTATGAGTGAGCTCAGCAAGCGGGTTTGTCTGATCCATGAACTGAGAAAGCTGAGAGCTTCCAAAGAACTCTTTAATACTCGCGATAACCGGACGAATATTGATCAGCTGCTGAGGTGTAATCGTATTAGTGTCCTGGATGGACATACGCTCACGCACAACACGCTCCATACGGGAAAGACCGATACGGAATTGGTTTTGAAGCAGCTCGCCTACTGAACGCAGACGGCGGTTACCAAGATGGTCAATATCATCTGTATCGCCAACACCATGCAGCAAGTTGAAGAAGTAGCTGATAGAAGAAAGAATGTCAGCCGGAGTAATGTTTTTCACTCCCTCTTCGACATAGGCATTGCTGATGACAGGAATAATATGTTCACCTTCAGGATCATTAGGAGAATAGATATTTATAGACTGAAGTGTAACGGCATCTTCTATAACACCGCTGCCAGGCTGCAGTGTTTTAAAGCCTACGCCGCTTTCAAGATTCGGAATGATTCTGTCAAGCGTTCTTCTGTCAATTAAAGTGCCTTTTTCAGCTACTATTTCACCTGTTTCGGGATCTACTAATGTTTCGGCCAAACGCTGGTTAAATAAGCGATTTTTAATATGAAGCTTCTTATTAATCTTATATCTTCCAACACTTGCCAAATCATAGCGTTTCGGATCAAAGAAACGTGAATCAAGCAAGCTCTTTGCATTATCAACAGTAGGCGGTTCTCCTGGACGCAGACGCTCATAGATTTCAAGCAAAGCTTTTTCTGTGCTTTCCGTGTTATCTTTATCCAGCGTATTGCGCAAGTACTCATTTTCGCCAAACAAATCGATGATTTCTTGATCAGAGCCAAACCCCAGGGCACGCAAAAGAACCGTAACTGGTAATTTTCGAGTCCGATCAATACGCACGTAAGCTACATCTTTGGCATCTGTTTCGTACTCTAACCAAGCGCCACGGTTTGGAATGACGGTTGCTGTAAAGCCTTTCTTGCCATTCTTATCGATTTTGCCACTGAAATAAACACTCGGTGAACGCACCAATTGGGATACGATGACGCGCTCTGCACCATTAATAACGAAGGTTCCAGTCTCAGTCATAAGTGGGAAATCACCCATAAATACGTCCTGATCCTTCACTTCGCCCGTTTCTTTATTAATTAGACGGACTTTCACGCGCAACGGTGCGGAGTAGGTTACATCTCGTTCCTTTGTTTCCTCAACGGAATACTTTGGTTCACCTAAACTATAATCGATAAATTCTAGCGAGAGGTTACCAGTAAAATCTTCAATAGGAGAAATATCCTGGAACATCTCCCGAAGACCCTCATCAAGAAACCATTGATAGGAAGAGGTTTGAATCTCAATAAGATTCGGTAGATCCAATACTTCGCTTATGCGTGCATAACTTCTGCGCTGGCGGTGTCGTCCATACTGAACTAGTTGACCTGTCAACTGATTCACCCCTCAAATCATGCATATTATATTTGCAAAAACATTGTTCTAGCCAACCTAGCAACAATCCTTCTACAAATTGAAAACAAAAAGAAAAAGGGTTTCTTAAAATAAAAAACCACATTCACAAACGTTCAGATTTTATAAGTCTTTCCATAACCCATAAAAAGTATACCTAGCCTTTAAAATAGACAGTTATGGAAATTATACATTGGCATTTTATAATACTAACACAATGAAAAATTAGTGTCAAACTATTTTTGGGCCCTGATTATATGGTATCCTTTTTTACGTTCAGCCAGAATTGCTTCGCCAAAAAGCTCTTCAAGCTTTTCAAAAGCGGATGGAGCACCCTGCTTTTTCTGGATAACAACCCATAATTCCCCGCCTGGAAGCAAATGCTTGAAACTCTCTTCAAAAATTTCATGAACCACTTGTTTGCCTGCCCTGATTGGCGGATTTGTCAGGATAGCAGCGTAGCGGTTGCCTCCGATCTTTTCAAAAATATCACTTTGATAAATTTGAACATTGCTAAGCTTATTAAGCTCCGCATTTGATTTTGAAAGCTCAATCGCTCTTTCGTTGATATCAACCATTTCAACCAATCTTTCTGGAAATTCCGCTGCAAGGGAAAGTCCGATTGGCCCGTAGCCGCAGCCAACATCCAGGAAATTTCCTTCAGCTGCAGGGGCTTCAAACGTTTCTATCAATAAACGTGATCCAAAATCCACTTCGTTCTTCGAAAACACTCCGCGATCACTCTGAAAGGTGAAGTTCCTCTCTCTCAATTGGAACGTCCACGTTTTTCTGTCACTCTCAACAGAGGGCTTTTGAGAATAATAATGTTCACTCACTTGTTTTCCTCCTCATTAGAAGAGTCATACCGGGTATACTATTTTATCCATTTTATGAATGGATTTCAAGAAAAAAGCCCGCTTATGACAGCGAGCTTTTCTATACTAAATGTAACCGAAATTACTTAACTTCTACGCCAGCGCCAACTTCTTCAAGTTTCGCTTTTGCTTCTTCAGCTTCTTCTTTATTAACGCCTTCTTTGATCGCTTTTGGAGCGTTGTCAACTAGTTCTTTAGCTTCTTTCAAGCCAAGGCCAGTAAGTTCACGAACAACTTTGATAACTTTGATTTTTTGACCGCCAGTGCTTGCAAGGATTACATCAAATTCAGTTTGCTCAGCAGCTGCTTCTGCGCCGCCAGCTCCGCCGCCCATAGCTACTGGAGCAGCAGCTGTTACGCCGAATTCTTCTTCGATTGCTTTTACCAAGTCGTTAAGTTCTAAAACAGTCATATTTTTGACTGCATCAATGATTTGTTCTTTAGTCATTGTATTTTCCTCCTTAATATCCGTTAAAAGTATTTTTTAGGCCGAAAGCCGATTGTGATTAAGCGCCTTGTTCTTCTTTTTGATCTGCAACTGCTTTGTTAACAAGCGCGAAGTTGCGGATCGGTGCTTGAAGAACGCTAAGCAACATAGAAAGCAATCCGTCGCGGGATGGCAATTCTGCAAGTGCTTTGATTTCTTCAATTGTTGCTACATTTCCTTCGATAACACCAGCTTTAATTTCCAATTTCTCATGATCTTTTGCAAAATCATTAAGGATTTTAGCTGGAGCTACCACATCCTCGTTACTGAATGCAATAGCGTTTGGTCCAGTTAACGCATCATTAAGAGCTGATAACTCAACTTCTTCTACTGCACGGCGAGTCATTGTGTTTTTGTAAACTTTGAAATCGACGCCTGCATCGCGAAGCTTTTTACGAAGTTCAGTAACTTCCGCAACGTTCAATCCGCGGTAGTCAACGATGATCGTAGATTTACTTTCACGAAACCTGCCGGAGATTTCAGATACAATCTGCTGTTTTTGTTCGATTACGCTGCTCATTGCTACACCTCCTGTAGAATCATTGTTTCGCATCATACCGTACGGTGGTCATAAAAAAGCCTCCATGCTAGACATGGAGGCAGACATCTACATTAAGCATAATTGCTCAGTTGCATATATCAGACACCTCGGCGGGATTTTTAAGCCAATCAGGCCCCTGCTGTCTACGGTATAAATGGTTAAATTAAATTGTTTTCAAACAACATTGTTAATTATATTTAAACTTCCAACCAATGTCAAGAAATTATTTTACTCCAAAGCTTGAGGAATCAACTTTAATTCCAGGGCCCATTGTTGAAGCAACAGCTACATTTTTCATGTAAGTGCCTTTTGCTGCAGCAGGCTTAGCTTTAAGCAAAGTTTCAAAGATCGTTGTGAAGTTTTCAGCAAGCTTGCTGTCTTCGAAAGAAACTTTACCGATCGGTACATGAATGTTACCGGCTTTGTCAACACGGTATTCCACTTTACCAGCTTTGATTTCTTTAACAGCTCTTTCAACTTCAAATGTAACAGTTCCAGTTTTAGGGTTTGGCATTAAGCCTTTCGGTCCAAGGACACGTCCAAGCTTACCAACTTCACCCATCATGTCAGGAGTTGCTACGATTACATCAAAGTCGAACCAGCCTTGCTGAATTTTTGTAATGAATTCAGAATCGCCTACGAAGTCAGCTCCAGCAGCTTCTGCTTCTTTTGCTTTTTCTCCTTTAGCGAATACCAATACACGCTGAGTTTTACCAGTTCCATTAGGAAGAACAACTGCTCCGCGGATTTGCTGATCGTTTTTACGAGGGTCAACTCCAAGACGGAATGCAACTTCTACAGTAGCATCAAATTTAGCAGTGTTCGTTTTCTTTACAAGTTCAATCGCTTCTGCAACAGCATAAGCCTGAGTGCGGTCTATTAATTTAGCCGCTTCTGCGTACTTCTTACCTCTTTTAGCCATTTTAAAAATGTCCTCCTTATGTGGTTTTAGCGGAAATTACCTCCCACGAATGCAAGCAGATCATCTAGATAGATGCCGCTTTTGGAAGCTTTCAAAGAAAAGCATTCCGTCGTTTGAAATAACTCAAACGAATAACAAAGGCTGCGAACTTGTATCACCAAACCCGCAACCTGTAGTAACAAAACTTAGTCTTCGATAACAATACCCATACTGCGTGCAGTACCTTCAACCATACGCATTGCTGATTCAACGTTTGCAGCGTTCAAATCCGGCATTTTTGATTCAGCGATTTCACGTACTTTGTCACGCTTAACAGTCGCTACTTTGTTTTTGTTTGGTTCACCAGAACCAGACTCAATTCCAGCAGCTTTTTTAAGCAATACAGCAGCAGGCGGAGTTTTTGTAATGAATGTAAAAGAACGATCTTCAAAAACCGTAATTTCAACAGGGATAATCAAACCAGCCTGTTCAGCCGTACGTGCGTTGAATTCCTTACAGAATCCCATGATATTAACACCAGCTTGACCTAGTGCAGGTCCAACAGGCGGCGCCGGATTGGCTTTGGCAGCAGGGATCTGCAATTTAACGATCTTAATAACTTTTTTAGCCACGAGACACACCTCCTTAAGTCCGTGATGTGGTAATAGGGAATATTCCCTCCCACTCATATCTCATTCTAATATGTGAATGATAGAAAAAATCATGTTATTTGTCTCAGAAAACCGAGACATACTGACTTATGAAATGTTACCACTTTTCCAATATCATTTCAAGTTCTTTTCTTTATAATTAGTTGTTTTCGAAAAGAATGTGATCTTCGTATAAGAAATAATTATGCTCTGCGGCTATCTTCGGGGCATCTTTTCTTAACAATAAAAGTGTCATTAAAAGCTGGAGCGCTTGAAATAAGCGGCATCCGCAGCAAGGTTTAAGAAAAAAGCCTTATAATTTGCTAAGCTGCGAAAATTCCAGTTCAACAGGTGTTTCACGGCCGAACATATTCACAAGAACTTTTACCTTTTGCTTGTCATTATCTATTTCTTCGATCATACCTGTAAAGTTCGCAAATGGACCTTCAGTTACTTTAATTGTTTCTTTTAATTCAAAGTCAATTTCAATTTTGCGCTCATCAACGCCCATGCGTTTCAGAATGACATCCACTTCACCAGGAAGAAGCGGTGTAGGCTTTGAGCCAGATCCAGATGATCCGACAAATCCTGTAACACCCGGTGTATTTCGCACAACATACCAGGAATCATCTGTCATCACAATTTCAACTAGGACATAACCAGGAAATACTTTCTTTTTAACGACTTTCTTTTTGCCGTTTTTGATATCCGTTTCTTCTTCTTCAGGTACAATCACTCGGAAAATTTTATCCTGCATGCCCATAGTTTCCACGCGCTTTTCCAGGTTAGCTTTTACTTTGTTTTCATAACCTGAATAGGTGTGAACTACATACCAGTTTTTCTCCATAATTTTTCAGGACAGTTCGTCCTTCCCTCCCCACATATCATTCATCTTATTTTTATCGCAGTCTGTGAAACATACAAAGCACTTTTTAAAAGCTCACATTCTATGTTTAAAAAATATTAAGGCAGTAATCAGCTGTCATTCATTTTTTGAACAATGAAAAAACCCGTTAAACGGGTTTTGACGAATCATCAATATCATCTATTATAGCACGGAAGAATGGTCCCTATTCAACATTTCGTCGAATTAAACATGAATTTCCTTTTGCCAGTATGTTTCTAAGAAACTTACTGTTTAACAATTACGCGAAGCAAAGAGGAAATTCCAAAGTCTACAAGTGCAAAAAACACAGCTGCAAATGCAACCGTTGCGAGAACTGTAATCGTGTAGCGAGTAAGCTCTTTGCGCTTTGGCCAGCTTACTTTTTTCATTTCACGGCCTACATCCCCGAAAAATTTAGAAATACGTCCCATGTTCGGTTACCTCCAGAAGTATAAAGAGAATGCGAAAATTTAAGTGGTTTCGCGTGATTTCGGCCCGTTTCCGGTTTTCTTTCTAAATAAGGAAAAAGAAGGATGCAGAATTCCAGCCGGACCAGTCATAAAGTCATAAGAATAAGTTCTATTTCGTTTCACGATGTTCAGTATGCGAATTGCATGTCTTGCAAAATTTACTTATTTCAAGGCGATCGGCAGAGTCCGCTGCACTCTTCATTGTCGAGTAATTGCGGCTTCCGCACTGAGTACAGGCCAGAGTGATTTTTTTGCGCATTTTGACACCTTCCGCTATTCTTTCATTCCTTTAAGAATGTATCATAGTGAAGTTTTTTCGTCAATAAACCATCTAGTAATCTACATGCTGATTTCCCTTAGCTCCAAGTAGCGTTCCAGTTTTCTCTTAACTCTTTGAAGCGCATTGTCAATCGATTTGACATGCCGGTTTAATTCCTCTGAGATTTCCTGGTAAGAACGTCCGTCTAGGTAAAGAGCCAGCACTTTTCTTTCAAGGTCGCTTAAAAGCTCCCCCATTTTCACTTCGATATCATCAAATTCTTCCTGATTGATTATCAGTTCTTCAGGATCCATAATTTTTGTGCCTGAAATGATATCCATTAGGGTTCTGTCAGATTCTTCGTCATAAATGGGCTTGTCCAAGGAAACATAGGAGTTGAGAGGAATATGTTTTTGGCGGGTTGCCGTTTTAATGGCAGTAATGATTTGTCTCGTAATGCAAAGCTCGGCAAATGCTTTAAAAGAAGTGAGCTTGTCCTCTTTAAAATCACGGATTGCTTTATATAGGCCGATCATGCCTTCCTGAACAATATCTTCCCTGTCTGCTCCAATCAGAAAATAAGATCTTGCCTTTGCACGCACGAAATTGCGGTATTTTCTAATCAGAAAATCGAGTGCATCACTGTTGTCACCGTGGACCAGCTCAACGATAGTTTCATCTTCGAGTCTCTGAAAATCTTCTTTGGTAGTCTTATCCCTGTAGAAATATGAGCTCACGCAGATCCCCCCGACCGCACATAGATAGAAATATTATACAGTACAAATTTTGGAAGCGTCAACAGGTTATAAATCTCCCCTACGCCATTTTTCAAACGTTTTCAGGACATCTTCCGAAAGGGATATTTTCGATGCAGGACTTTCATTTTTAATTTTACTGACTTTCTTTTTAATGCTTTTTTCAATAGCTTCCATTTCAATGAGCAGCTCTCTTGCTGATTTCCTTAGTGCGCCTTGTCCAAAAATAGCCCATTGCTCTGTATAATCGGAGGTTGCAACATGGATTTGTGTCTTAATGTTACTCAGAGAAATGGCCATTTTTTCAATTCGTTCATCTGCTGTTTCATTTTCTTTTGTATAAATCACTTCAACCCGGTAGTTTTTAAGCTTCGTTTCAATTCCTTTAACGAGATAAGCATCAAAGACCACAATCACTTTGTATTCTGTATAAGCTTGATATTCCGCCATTTTTTGAATCAGAATATCTCTTGCTTCTGTAAAGTGGTTCTCCTTCAGCTCGCGAAGTTCAGGCCAAGCCCCGATAATATTGTATCCGTCTACCAGCAGGATGTTGTTCATGACTACTCTCCCAGCGGGTGACGCTTCCTGTAAACCTCATACATCAAGAGGCTTGCTGCAACTGATGCGTTCAGGGATGTAATGCGCCCTGCCATTGGAAGCTTGACTAAAAAGTCGCACTTCTCTCTGATCAGTCTGCCCATTCCTTTTCCTTCACTTCCGATGACAAGCCCGATTGGCATGGTGCCATCAAGATTTCGGTAGTCGTCCGCACCCTTCGCATCTGTCCCCGCGATCCAAAGGCCTTTTTCCTTCAGCTCCTCGATCGTCCTTGCAAGATTCGTAACCCTTGCAACAGGAATGTGTTCGATCGCCCCGGTTGAAGCCTTTGCTACAGTGGCTGTCAGTCCGACAGAGCGGCGTTTAGGAATGATGATGCCATGCGCTCCGGCTGCATCTGCCGTCCGCATGATCGAACCAAGATTATGCGGATCTTCCAGTTCATCCAAAATCATAATAAACGGCTGTTCATTGCGTTCTTGAGCAAGCTTCAGAATGTCGTCCACTTCCGCATATTGATAGGCTGCCACCTGTGCGATAACACCCTGGTGGTTCCCCTCAGACATTTGATCGAGCTTTCTATTCGGAACAACCTGAACGGAAACACCTCTTTCTTTTGCAAGCTGTGCGATTTGTCCTGCTGATCCTTTTACTGCATTTTCACCCATAAATATTTTATTAATGTCCCGCTCTGTCCGCAAAGCTTCAAGAACAGGATTTCTGCCAATTAGGAAATCCTCGCTCATTATGTGTTCCCCCTTTCCTTTGTTATGGAGTAGGCTTCTGTCATAATTTCATGCAGCCGCTCTTTGTTTTGTTCAAGATAATGAAAGCCTATCAGTGCTTCAAAGGCTGTGCTGTAGCCATATGTTTGAACATCCGTGTTTTTTGGCACCGTTCCTGATTTGGCGTTTCGGCCTCTTCTCAGCACCCCTTCTTCCACTTCAGTGAAAAAGGATTGGTTTGCTAATTGATGCAAAGCAGCAGCCTGTGCTTTCGCTGAAACAAAGCTCTTTGCCATATTATGCAGCTGGTTGGGCCTTGCGTTGCCCCCTGCAAGGAGGTGATGCCTGACAAACACCTCATAGACGGCATCCCCCATATAGGCAAGCGCTAAGCTGTTCAGCTGGTTGACATTTTTTACTTTCTCGAGGTCAAGCATCTGGTTATCCTCTTTTCCATCTCGTGCCCTGAGACGTATCCTCTAAGATAATATTCAATTCTTTCAGCTGCTCCCGGATTTGATCTGCCATCGCAAAGTCGCGATTTTTTCTGGCATCAATCCGCTTTTGAATCAATTCTTCCACTTCTTCATCAAGAAGCTCTTTTGTTGAAAAAGAGAGGCCTAGCACTTTTCCAAGAACATCAAATTGATTTAAAAATGCGCGAATGACTTTTTCGGAAGTGTTGCTTTCCTGCAAGTAATAATTAGCTGTTTTTGTTAAATCAAAAAGAATGCTGATCCCATTAGCAGTATTAAAGTCATCGTCCATTTCTTTAATGAACGCATCGCTGTATTCTTCAATTTTCTGAAGCCATTCTTCATTGTTATGAGTCAGGTTTGTGCTGCTCTGCACTCTGTGCTCAAGATTACCATATGAGGTTTTAATTCTGTCAAAAGCATTCTTTGCGCTTTCAAGCAAATCCTCTGAATAATTGATTGGATGGCGGTAATGAACAGAAAGCATAAAGAATCTTAGCACCTGCGGATTGTGAACCTTCACAATATCATGGACAAGTACGAAGTTTCCGAGCGATTTGGACATCTTTTCATTGTTTATATTAATATACCCGTTATGCAGCCAGTATTTCGCAAATGTTTTGCCTGTTAACGCTTCTGACTGGGCGATTTCATTTTCGTGATGCGGGAAGGTCAGATCCTGTCCGCCAGCATGAATGTCAATGGTATCTCCAAGATACTCTTTCACCATAGCAGAGCACTCAATATGCCAGCCCGGACGGCCTTTACCCCACGGACTATCCCAGGAAATTTCGCCTTCTTTAGCTGTTTTCCAAAGAGCAAAATCAAGAGAATCCTGTTTCTTTTCGCCAACTTCAATTCTCGCGCCGGAACGGAGCTCATCAATTGACTGGTGAGACAGTTTTCCATACTCCCTGAAAGAGCGGGTTTTGTAATACACGTCTCCTTCAACTTCATATGCATGGCCTTTTTCAATAAGCGCTGCAATAAATTCAATGATAATGTCCATGCTTTGTGTTACACGGGGATGCAGGTCAGCCGCTTTGCATCCAAGCGCCTGAACATCTTCATAATAGGCTTCAATAAAACGATCAGCAATGGTCGGAACATCTTCTCCAAGCTCGTTCGCAGCTCTAATCAGTTTATCGTCAACATCTGTAAAATTGGATACAAAATGCACATCATATCCTCTGTATTCAAGGTATCTTCTTACTGTATCGTAAACAATTGCCGGCCTGGCATTACCGATATGGATGTAATTATAAACTGTCGGGCCGCATACATACATCTTCACCTTTCCCTCTTCAAGGGGCTCAAAGGTTTCTTTTTGTCTCGTTAGCGTGTTGTAAAGCTTTATGGCCATTGCCGTTCTTCCCTTCTTTCAATTTCTCAATTTCAAGCCGGAGCTTCTTAATTTCCCATTCCATTGTTTTGCAGCGGTCTGCAACTGGATCCGGCAGATCTGAATGGTTCAGGTCTCTTGGAATGCGGATGCCATCCTGGATCACCACACGTCCCGGTATCCCAACAACGGTGGAGTTCTCCGGAACATCGCGCAAAACGACTGAACCCGCTCCAATCTTAGAGTTTTCTCCAATAACAATGGAACCAAGCACTTTTGCTCCTGTAGCAATCAGCGCATTATCTTTGATTGTAGGGTGGCGCTTGCCCTTTTCCTTACCTGTACCCCCGAGCGTTACCCCCTGATAGACCGTGACATTATCTCCTATTTCGCATGTTTCTCCAATAACGACACCCATTCCATGATCAATAAAAAACCGTCTGCCTATTCTTGCACCAGGATGGATTTCAATACCGGTAAAAAACCGGCTTATCTGAGAGATCACTCTGGCCAAAAAATAGAGTTTTCTTTTATGAAACGCATGTGCAATTCTGTGCGCCCAGATTGCATGCACACCCGAGTAGGTAAGGACAACTTCCAAATAGCTTCTGGCGGCGGGGTCCTGTTCAAAAACGACATCAACATCTTCTTTGAAAAGCTTAAACAACGCTTCTCCCTCCTTTGTTGGGGTGCTTCGCTTCAGACATTCTTTGCTGGTTTCACTTGATGCAGTCTTTCCTAAAGGCTGTTTTCGTAAAGATTGTTGCTATTCATATGGATTTAGAATACGCATGAAGATAAGCTTCGTGGCATCTTTTCTTAATATTCGCAGTTCTATACGTGTTTGGAATTCATTTATTTTGTTGAAAAACAACAAATAAAAAAGCGTCCCTGTGCATAGGCACAGAGACGCTTGAAGGCGCGGTTCCACTCTGTTTAGACAGCCGAATTTCAGGGCCGCCTCAACTTAACTCCCTTTAACGCAGGGATGTCGCTTCTGTTTACTGAATGGTTACATGGGTTCAACAGAAGGCTCAAAGGGGCACTTCAGGATCATTTTACGTAAACCTCTTTCAGCCATGGAGGTTCTCTCTTTAAAGAAAATAAATCCCTACTTTTCCTTATCAACGCTTTGGATGAAATCAATTTCTTTTAATATATTATATTTTCGTCAAAAAGTTAACTTAATACACTCGTTAACCGGGCTAAAACTTTTTCTTTTCCTAAAAGTTCAATCGCAAGCGGCAGTTCCGGACCGTGAGTTTGGCCTGTTACAGCAACCCTTACAGGCATAAAGAGCTTTTTCCCTTTATGGCCTGTTGATTTTTGAACAGCTTTTAAGGATGCTTTGATGTTTTCGGCAGTAAAATCTTCAAGTGCGGTGAGTTCCTCTTTGAACGCAGCCATGACTTCCGGAACCTGCTCTTCATCAAGCACACCTCTTGCTTCGCGATTGTATTCAATTTCTGTTTTAAAGAACATCTCTGAAAGCTCTACAATTTCTGCTCCAAAGCTCATTTGTTCTTGATATAGCCCTACTAGCTTTTTCGCCCATACTGATTCTTCCTCAGTCATATTCTCGCTCACTTTGCCCGCTTTAATCAAATGAGGCAGCGACAGTTCAACGACCTGATCGGTGTCAAGGTTTTTCATATATTGATTATTCAGCCACGCCAATTTTTGAGAATCAAAAACGGCTGGTGATTTTGAAAGACGGTTAGGATCGAAAATTTCGATAAACTGCTCTTTGGAGAAGATCTCTTCTTCACCGACAGGAGACCAGCCAAGCATGGCAATGAAGTTAAATAGAGCCTCTGGCAGATAGCCAAGGTCTTTATACTGCTCAATAAACTGAATGATGGATGCATCGCGTTTGCTGAGCTTCTTGCGGCTTTCATTCACAATCAAGGTCATATGGCCAAAAACTGGCGTTTCCCAGCCAAAGGCATCATAAATCATAATTTGTTTTGGCGTATTGGAGATGTGGTCATCCCCGCGCAAAACATGAGTGATTTCCATCAGATGATCATCAGCTGATACCGCAAAGTTATAGGTTGGGATGCCATCTTTCTTAACGATGACAAAATCGCCAAAGCCATCTGATTCAAACGACACTTCATCCTTTACAATGTCGTTAAATGAAATGACTTTTCCTTGTGGCACACGGAAACGGATGCTTGGTTTTCTGCCTTCTTTTTCTAGCTTTTCACGTTCTTCAGAAGTCAGATGCGCACATTTTCCGGAATAACGGGGAGCTTCTCCTCGAGCTGTCTGTTCTTCCCTTTCCTGCTCAAGCTCTTCTTCCGTACAATAGCATTTATAGGCTTCATTTTTTTCAAGCAGCTGATCATAAAGCTCTTTATAAATATCATTTCGTTCTGATTGGCGGTATGGACCATAATTGCCGCCTACATCAATGCTTTCGTCCCAGTCCATGCCAAGCCATTTCAAATATTTCAGCTGGCTTTCTTCACCGCCTTCAACATTCCTCTTTTGATCCGTATCTTCAATACGGATGATGAATTTGCCGCCTTGATTTCTAGCAAATAAATAGTTAAATAAAGCCGTTCTGGCATTTCCTATATGTAGATACCCTGTAGGGCTCGGTGCATAGCGCACACGTACTTCGTTCGCCATTTTCTTCCTACCTCCAATAAGTTGAAGAACTAAAAATAGTATATGGATAAATTCATTTTCTTATTTTATCACCAATTCAGCAGGTATTCAAAACGAATCGTTTTTCTCGGGAAAAGCGCAAACGCCTTGAACAGCCCCGACAAGCACTGTCCCACAAAGTCCAATTCTGACTTTGTGGGATTTTCTGAAGTGACCCGAGGGGCTAGGCGCTGTAGCTAGACACAAGCAAAACGACAGCCTGTGCAGCAATGCCTTCCTGCCTGCCAGTAAAACCTAACTTTTCCGTTGTTGTCGCTTTTACATTGATTTGATCTATGTCAGCTTCCAAAAGCTCTGCAATGCGTTCTCTCATTTTATCAATATACGGTGCCATCTTTGGTTTTTGGGCAATAATCGTACAATCAAGGTTTCCAAGTACAAAGCCTTTCTCCTTAATAAGCATCCATACATGGCTCATAAGCTTTGCCGAATCCGCATCTTTAAATGCCGGATCTGTATCCGGGAAATGCTTGCCGATATCTCCAAGTGCAACTGCACCAAGGCAGGCATCTGCAATTGTATGAAGCAATACATCTGCATCAGAATGTCCCAGCAGGCCTTTTTCATAAGGAATTTCAATTCCTCCAATGATGAGTGGCCTTCCTTCTGTAAGCTGGTGCACATCAAAACCTTGTCCCATTCTCAGCATATCGTCTCTCCTCTTTCACTATCTATGATTGCTTTAGCGATAAGCAGGTCTTCTGGCGTCGTTAATTTAATGTTTTTGTAGTCGCCTTCGACTATCGTAACTTTATGCTTCAGTCTCTCTACAAGACTTGCATCATCCGTCCCTAAAAATTGTTCGCTTTCAGCCTTTCGGTGAGCCTCCAAAATTAAAGAAAGACGAAAAGCTTGTGGGGTTTGAATAGCCCACAAGCTTGATCTTTCCACCGTTTCAATGACTTCAAGGTTTTCCACACGCTTGATTGTATCTTTAACAGGAACAGCTGCTGTTGCTGCACCGTCCTCATTTGCTGCGTGAGCAAGCTTTTGAATGATGCTGTGATCAATAAAAGGTCTTGCGCCGTCATGGACAAGGACAATGCCTGTCTGAACAGCCTTTAGCCCGTTGTACACACTGTGCTGGCGCTCACTTCCCCCTTGAATCAAAGCTCTTACTTTAGTCATTTTATACGTGTCGATTAATTTCAGAAACTCGTCTTTTTCAATCTCATTGATCACGAGAATGATTCCTGTGCATGTTGGGTCTTTTTCAAAGACAGATAAGGTATAAGCAATGACAGGTTTATCATGAAATTCTATAAATTGCTTATTCCTTCCTGCCTTCATTCTTTTGCCTTGCCCTGCAGCAGGTATGACGACTTCATAGTTCATTTTCTTTTCTCCCTTAAAGTGCTTTCTCTAACAGCTTTGGCTTGGCAAAAATCATTCTGCCTGCTGACGTCTGAAGAACACTTGTTACCAGAACATCAATATGCTTGCCAATATAATCGCGTCCGCTTTCCACAACAATCATGGTGCCATCATCTAGATAAGCCACACCCTGATTGTGCTCTTTACCATCCTTGATCACCTGGACTTTCATTTCTTCTCCAGGAAGAACAACTGGTTTAACAGCATTTGCTAGATCGTTAATGTTCAAAACCGCTACTTTTTGAAGCTCACAAACTTTATTCAGGTTAAAGTCATTGGTAACAACTACCCCTGATGTTAATTTAGCCAGTTTAACAAGCTTGCTGTCAACCTCTTGAATATCTTCAAAATCGCCTTCATAAATTTCTACTTTTATAGCAAGCTCTTTCTGAATCCGATTCAAAATATCCAATCCGCGGCGACCTCTGTTCCTCTTCAAAACGTCCGAAGAATCGGCAATATGCTGAAGCTCTCCAAGGACAAACTGAGGAATAACAATCGTTCCTTCAAGAAAACCGGTCTGGCAAATGTCTGCAATACGACCATCAATGATAACGCTCGTATCAAGAATTTTAAGCTTCTTCTCTTCATGTTCTGCTTCATCTTCTCCAGATCCTTTTTTCTTGCTGATCCGGTTTGTAATGGAAAACAGATTCACAAGCTCGTCCTTCTTCTTGAAACCAACCTGAAATCCGAGATAACCAAGCAGGATAGCGAGGAAAATCTGAATAATCATGCCGATTGCCTGATACGGAACATCTTTAAATGGGATTACATTAACAAGTAGGAAAGCAATTATTAGTCCAAAAACCAAACCCAGACTGCCAAAAAGAACATCCGTAACAGGGGCTTTAACCAGAGACTCTTCAAGTCGCTTTATCCAGTTGACAACCGAATCCACTAGCCAAAACGTTGCTAGGTAAAAGATAATTGCTCCTAAAACAGCCAATGTATATGGCGTATTCAAAAAAGGTATGTTTTCTATACTTAATAATTTCATTAAAGCCGGCATAAAGAAAATCCCCAGGATTCCTCCCACTAACACGAAAAAGATTTGAACAATTCGCTGTAACATACCTTCACCTCCTTTTAACCATTATAAACACTTTATGATAATTAAAACGTTGAATGTACACATTTTCAAAATTTGTAACCTCTCTGACATTTTTATGAATAGAGCAAAGTTTCAGTAACCTTAAACATACCCGATTTTGTCTCATATGAAACGGTTTTTTTTAAAGGTTCATAAAACCGATGTATTTGCCTATCGGTCTATTAGAAGCTGCTCCTGCATCCTCCTAAGTCCCTCTTTAATCTTTTTGGCCCTGATTTCACCTATGCCATCGACTTCGTCTAACTCTTCTACGGATGAGCGGGCAATTTGTTTCAAGTTTTTAAATTTATTTACGAGATTATTGATTACCATCGGAGGAAGTCTTGGAATCTTATGAAGCGTTCTGTAGCCTCTTGGCATAACTGAGCCTTCCAGATCTGTTAAATGAGAGTATCCCAGGAGCTTAAACAAGGAACTGTCTTCCAAAAGGTCATTTTTAGCGAGCTCCTGCAGCTGCTTGAGCGTTTTGCGCGGATCCTGAGTGGAGTCCTGGCAATAATCCTTTATCAAAAGCTCAGCTTCTTCCTCGATATCAATAAGAAGCTCGCTCATTTGCAGGCGAATAAGTTTTCCTTCAGAACCAAGCTCATTGATATAGTCCAATATTTCATTTTTAATTCTCAGCACCATCTCAATCCTATGCAGAACATGAATCACTTCTCCGTAGGTAACAAGCTCCTCAAATTCAGAAGCTCCAAGATTCATAATAGATTGATCGAGAACGGTTTTATATTTTTCAAGTGTCTGAATAGCCTGATTGGCTTTTGTTATAATAACGCCAATATCACGTAATGAATACTTCGTATCGCCAAAATACAAGGTAATAACATTACGTCTTTGGGAAATAGCAATAACAAGGCACCCGGTCTGCTTTGCAACCCGCTCGGCCGTTCTGTGCCTCATCCCGGTTTCTGTTGAACCAATGGACGGATCCGGCATAAGCTGAGCATTGGCAAAAAGAATCTTCTGACTTGAATCATTTAAAATGATGGCACCGTCCATTTTGGCCAGTTCATATAAATGTGCAGGCGAAAACGGAGAATGAATATAGAAGCCTCCGTCTACTACCCCTTTAATTTTATCGTTATATCCTATTACGATCAGCCCGCCTGTTTTGGCATGGAGCACGTTTTCAATGCCTTCCCGGATTGGTGTTCCGGGTGCCATAAATTGAAGAATTTCAGGCAGACTTTTATATGGAATTCTTTTTTCTTTTTCACTCATCCGGTTCACCCTCCAAGTGTTCGTTGAAGCGCCTCAGCTACGCTGCTTACGCCAATAATTTCGATCCCCTCCGGAGCATTCCAGCCTCCGATATTGGCCTGCGGCAATATTGCACGCTTGAAGCCCAGTTTTCCCGCTTCTTGGACACGCTGCTCTATGCGCGATACTCTTCGGACTTCACCCGTCAGACCCACTTCTCCTATAATAATATCCATAGGATTGGTGGGAACATCCTTAAAGCTCGATGCTATGCTGACTGCAACCGCAAGGTCAATGGCCGGTTCATCCAATTTAACGCCGCCTGCTACTTTTAAATAAGCATCCTGGTTCTGCAAAAGCAATCCTACTCTTTTTTCAAGCACTGCCATTAAGAGAGGAACCCGGTTATGGTCTATACCGGTTGCCATTCTTCTTGGATTTCCGTAGCTTGTCGGGGAAATCAGCGCTTGAATTTCAACCAGTACTGGTCTGGTTCCTTCCATTGATGCAACAACCGTTGAGCCTGCCGCTCCTTTGGAACGCTCCTCAAGGAATATTTCTGAAGGATTCAGAACCTCCTGAAGACCGCTTTCCTTCATTTCGAAGATACCCATCTCATTTGTTGAGCCAAAACGGTTTTTGACAGCCCGTAAAATCCGGTATGTATGATGTCTCTCCCCTTCAAAATAAAGCACAGTATCTACCATATGCTCAAGAAGCCTTGGACCTGCAATGGAACCTTCTTTTGTTACATGACCAACGATAAAAATCGCAATGCCTTTTGTTTTGGCAATTCTCATCAATTCTGCTGTACATTCTCTTACCTGTGAAACGCTTCCCGGTGCAGAGCTGATCTCATTTTGATAAACCGTTTGGATGGAATCTACTACAACGAATTGCGGATTCACTTCATCTATTGCTTTTGTGATGAATTCAAGATCTGTTTCAGATAACACCAATAAAGAATCCGCTTTTACATCAAGCCGGTCAGCTCTAAGCCTCGTTTGTTTTACAGACTCTTCACCGGATATATAGAGAACGGTATTTCCGTTATCAGCAAGCTGTGACGAGATTTGCAATAGAAGCGTTGATTTTCCAATACCCGGATCTCCGCCTATTAACACCAGGGACCCTTTTACAATTCCACTTCCTAGTACCCTGTTAAACTCTTTCATTTTTGTTGTTATTCGGGGTTCATTTGTTGTTTCAATGCTTGTAATGGATGATGGTTTTTGAACGGTTAGGGAAGAATGCTGAAAGGAAGTACGGCGGGAGCCTGAGCCTGCAGTTTTAACAGTTTCTTCTGTCATCGTATTCCATGCCCCGCATGCGGGACATTTGCCCATCCACTTTGCAGATTCATATCCGCAGGATTGACAGATAAATTTTGATTTGGTTTTCACCATGGGATAGACCTCTTTCTTTAAAACTCTTTTCTTAAGGCTCTTTTCTTAAACTTTGTTGCTTCCTTATCTATATTTGAGGATCTCGGACCAATATACAGCTTCGAATTTTAAGATAAGATGCCATGAAGTTTACCTTCATAAACAGATACAATAAACAGGATGAATTAAAAAAAGAAAGAAAGTGAGGCATACCTGTATCTGTATGCCTCAACCTTCATTCTGCCTTTATTTCGTCAGCTTTTCAGCCTGATTTACAACGAATTCATTATTTTCAACGTCAAGAACAATTTTTTGTCCTTTTTCTATCGTACCTTTTAACAGCTCTTCAGACAAGCGGTCTTCTACGTGCTTTTGAATGGCACGTCTTAATGGGCGTGCTCCGTATTCTACATCGTAGCCTTCCTCGGTAATCTTGTCTTTCGCTGCATCTGTCAGAACAAGGCTTAGATCCTGCTCCTCTAGACGTTTTGTCAGCTGGTCAGACATGAGAGAAACAATCTCTTTTAGGTGTTTTTTCTCCAGGGAATGGAAAACGATAATTTCATCAATCCGGTTCAGGAATTCCGGACGGAAAGCTTTTTTCAGCTCTCCCATTACTTTCGCTTTCATATCTTTGTAACTTTGTCCTTCATCCTGCACGTTGAATCCAACATATTTGTTGCGTTTCAGTTCACTTGCTCCAACATTTGAAGTCATGATCAGGATAGTATTCCTGAAATCAACTGTGCGGCCTTTTGAATCAGTCAGACGGCCGTCTTCAAGTACTTGAAGCAAAATATTGAATACATCAGGATGAGCTTTTTCAATTTCATCAAGAAGTACAACGGAATATGGCTTTCTGCGGACTTTTTCAGTCAGCTGGCCGCCTTCTTCATAGCCTACATAACCTGGAGGTGATCCAACAAGACGGGATGTTGAATGCTTCTCCATGTATTCGGACATGTCAATTCGAATCATAGATTCTTCATCACCGAAAATGGATTCAGCCAGCGCTCTCGCAAGTTCGGTTTTTCCTACTCCAGTAGGACCAAGGAAAACAAAGGATCCTATTGGACGCTTCGGATCTTTTAATCCGGCTCTCGCGCGTCTTACTGCCTTTGCGACTGCAATAACAGCTTCTTCTTGACCGATAACTCGGGAATGAAGAATATTCTCCATGTTCAAAAGCTTATCTGTTTCAGTTTGGGCAAGCCTTGAAACAGGAATTCCTGTCCAGCTGGCCACGACCATAGCAATGTCTTCCACAGTAACTTCTGAATTTTCCTGCCCTTGCTTCGCTTTCCAAGTCTTCTTCGTTTCTTCCAGCTGCTCACGAAGTCTCTGTTCTGTATCGCGAAGAGATGCTGCTTTTTCAAATTCCTGACTTTGAACGGCTGCATCTTTCTCTTTTCTGACCTCTTCAAGCTTCACTTCAAGCTCCTTAAGATTTGGAGGAGTCGTAAAGGAACGAAGACGCACCTTAGAACCTGCTTCATCAATAAGATCGATCGCCTTATCCGGCAGGAACCGGTCAGAAATGTAGCGGTCAGAGAGCTTAACAGCTGCATCAATGGCTTCATCAGTAATGGAAACCCTGTGATGAGCTTCATATCTGTCCCTAAGACCCTTTAAAATCTGAATGCTTTCTTCAGCAGTCGGCTCGTCAACTTGAATTGGCTGGAAGCGTCTTTCAAGAGCAGCATCTTTTTCAATATATTTTCTGTACTCATCAAGTGTTGTCGCGCCAATACATTGCAGCTCTCCTCTTGCAAGTGACGGCTTCAAGATATTGGAAGCATCGATAGCACCTTCCGCTCCGCCTGCACCGATAAGCGTATGAAGCTCATCAATGAACAGAATAATGTTTCCAGCCTGGCGGATTTCATCCATAACTTTTTTCAATCGGTCCTCAAACTCACCTCTGTATTTAGTACCCGCTACGACTGTCCCCATATCAAGCGTCATAACGCGTTTGTCACGAAGGATTTCAGGAACCTCGTTGTTCACAATCTGCTGGGCAAGGCCTTCAGCAATCGCAGTCTTACCAACACCTGGTTCACCAATTAATACCGGGTTATTTTTCGTACGGCGGCTCAGAACTTCAATGACACGCTGAATTTCTTTGCTGCGCCCAATTACAGGATCAAGGCTTCCTTCTCTTGCAATAGCAGTCAAATCGCGTGCAAGGCTATCTAGAGTTGGCGTATTTGCACTGTTTCCCCCTCCTCCCTGGTGGCCGGAAGACGACTCATTGCTTCCAAGCAGCTGCAGAACCTGCTGTCTTGCTTTATTCAAACTTACACCTAGATTATTCAGTACTCTTGCAGCAACACCTTCACCTTCACGAATTAACCCCAGAAGAATATGTTCTGTACCGACGTAAGAGTGACCAAGCTTGCGCGCTTCATCCATAGACAGCTCGATAACCTTTTTAGCCCGAGGAGTATAATGAATTGTTTGGGAAATATCCTGGCCGCGGCCTATGAGGCTCTCAACCTCTTTCTGGATCTTTTCAGGTCCTAGTCCGAGAGCAATAAGTGCTTTAGCAGCAATTCCTTCGCCTTCACGCACTAAACCAAGTAAAATATGTTCTGTTCCTATGTTGTTGTGGCCTAAACGTACTGCTTCTTCTTGTGCTAATGCAAGAACCTTCTGGGCACGTTCTGTAAATCTACCGAACATCATGTATCATCATCCTCCATCCGTCTCTAATTCCATTTTAATTCTTTCACGTATAAGTGCTGCTCTTCGGACATCTCTTTCGCCAGGCGCTAATTCTTTTCCTGTATACTGCTGTAAAAAACCCGGCTGTGTAAGTATCATCAATTCGTTTAGTATATTTCTTTGAATTCCTTTTAAAAAGCCAAGGTCGATGCCAAGCCTCACATCAGAAAGACATTTGGCGGCTTCTTTCGTTTCAATAATGCGGCTGTTAGCCAGGATCCCATAGGAGCGGTAAACCCGATCTTCAAGTTTGAGCTGTGAAGTCTGATAAACAGCTTCTCTTGCAGAACGCTCTTGTGAAACAAGCTGCTGCACGACACTAATTAAATCTTCTACAATATCTACCTCTGATTTGCCGAGCGTAATTTGATTGGAAATTTGAAAAATATTCCCCTGAGCCTCGCTTCCTTCACCGTATATCCCTCTAACCACAAGGCCAAGCTGGTTGATTGCAGGAATAATGCGGTTAATCTGACGTGTAAGCACAAGAGCAGGAAGATGCATCATGACTGAAGCTCTAAGACCAGTTCCAACATTTGTCGGGCAGCTTGTCAAATAGCCTCTTTTTTGATCAAAGGCATAATCGACTTCTTCCTCTATCCAGTCATCAAGCTGATTGGCAAATTCCAATGCCTCTTTCAACTGAAGCCCCGGGAACAAACATTGTATGCGAATATGGTCTTCTTCGTTAAGCATTATGCTCACTTCTTCATTACTGGAAAGCAAACAGCCTCCATGAGGGGAATCCTCTGCCAGGTTAGGGCTGATTAAATGTTTTTCAACAAGGACTTTCTTTTCTATTGGCTGAAGTTGATTCATTTTTACCAGTTCAAATTCGCCGATGTCTTCAAAAGTCCTTCTTGCATAATTTTCTTCAAAGAGATGGAGAATCTGTTCTGCTTCTTCATTGCTTGAAAGAGTCGGGAAACGGAATTGCTCAATGTTTCTTGCGAACCTGACACGGCTGCTTAGTACAATATCAGAATCAGGTCCTTCTTCACTCATCCAGGTGCTTACAGCATTATTAATAAAATTTTGAAACGACATGAATCACGAGCCCTCCTCTCTGTGTGAAGACATGCTTTTTTCTAAAGAGCGAATTTCATCCCTTACTTCTGCAGCACTTTCAAATTCTTCTTTCTCAATCAAATCACGAAGCTGGCTTTTTAAAAGGTCAATCCTTTTCTGAGTGTGGATACTTCCGCCAAGACGCTTCGGTACTTTTCCTCCATGTTCAGTATTGCCGCTATGAACCTTCCGTAAAATAGGAGTCAGCAGATTACTGAATGTTTTGTAGCAGTGTGAACAGCCAAACCGGCTTGTTTTGCTGAATTGATGAAAAGTCATGCCGCACCTGCTGCATCGTGGAACCTCTTCCTCTGTGCGCTGAAGCTTTTGCTCCGCTTTAAGAAGAGACGGCTCAATCTTTAGTAATCCTGCAAGCAGGTGATTAATTGAAAATCCGCTTTCACCGCTAAACATTGACATATTATTGTTTTCCTTTGCACAATGTTCGCAAACGTGTACCTCTGTCTTTTCCCCATTTATGACTTTTGTAAAATGGAAAGTAGCCGGTCTTTCATGACATTCTTGGCAAATCATTACTTTCACCTACTTTATTTATATTTCAAAGAGGTCAGCATTGCTTTTATCATTCGGGATCTTAATTCATCTCTTACAGGCAAATCAAGATATAAAACCGACCTGTCAACGACACTCAGCATGATTTTAGCTTCCCTTGGTGATATTATTTCTTCGCCGACAAGCCTGATAATAATATCCTCTGCTGTAGCCTGGCTCAGTTTGCTGCCAATCAGCACTAATATCTGATCAATTAAATGGGCTTCATCAATTGTTTTTACTTTGATGATGCGAATGTAGCCTCCGCCCCCTCTTTTACTCTCAACCACATAACCTCTTTCGATCGTAAAGCGTGTATTAATAACATAATTGATTTGAGAAGGAACGCATTGAAACTTATCTGCTATTTCACTTCTTTTAATTTCAACAATCTCTTTCCCGCTCGTATCGAGAACCTGCTTGAGATATTGTTCAATAATATCGGATATATTTCTCATCAAGCCTCCTCCTAACTTGACTTTGACTATATTTGACTTTAATACTAATATAAATTGAAGAAGCCAATTTTTCAACTATTTCGTTTTAGTTTTATTTTTCCCAGATTCTTCAGGCTAAAACTTATCTGCATCGAATTCTTTTTAAAATTTCTGATTAGAGTTCATCGAACAAGCAAACGATCTGATAAAATTCCCAATTTTATTTTATGATGAAGCAACTTGTATTCATACAATAATTCCAGCAGAACTTTAAACGAAAAAGCTGCTTTGCGATATTATAAAAATATCTCTTTGGCATGGCTATTCTTTTTAATTTTTTGCACAAAAAAAGAACAGCTGATCAAATCAGCTGTTCTTTCGGATGCCCGGCGATGTCCTACTCTCACAGGGGGAAACCCCCAACTACCATCGGCGCTGAAGAGCTTAACTTCCGTGTTCGGTATGGGAACGGGTGTGGCCTCTTCGCCATCATTACCAGACAAGTGATAAGAGATTGCTCTCTCAAAACCAGATAACACAGTCACAAGTTTCACAGGAGAACACTTCCGTGTTCCTTCTTTTGGGTATCACATTAGGTTAAGTCCTCGATCGATTAGTATCCGTCAGCTCCACG
>NZ_JBMKNV010000017.1:0-63876 GCF_049220665.1 Chryseobacillus diguaensis | reverse complement strand
ATTTGATCACGATTCATTTGATTATTTTTAGACAGCATTTCAATCACCTCACTAGTTACTTCTTTCATTATACAAAAAAACTGCCAACATCCTCCTCAAAATCGAGGAGTTTGTCGACAGTCTGAAAGGATGCACTCGGTGCATCCTTTTTTTGTTCTCAATTTAACGAACACTTTGCATTTTTAAAAATGGGCTTCCTGTTTTTTCGTATTCCCATTGACATATTATCCCACAACTTATATAGTTAGTTACATAAGTAATTAACCAATGTTCCTAAAAGGAGGAAGGGCTACGTTGATAGATGACAGCCGTCCCATATACGTACAAATAGCAGAACGAATCGAAAATGACATCATAGAAGGCGTGCTGCCGGAAGAAACTCAAGTTCCCTCAACCAATCAGTTTGCGGCTTTTTACCAAATTAACCCTGCTACAGCAGGAAAAGGAGTTAATCTGTTGGTCGATCAAGGCATTCTTTACAAAAAAAGAGGAGTAGGCATGTTTGTCGCTTCAGGGGCACTTGAAAAGTTAATGGAAAAAAGAAGAGAACAATTTTTTGAGCAGTATATTATCACAATGCTCCTGGAGGCAAAAAAAATTGGAATCACGGAAGAAGATCTAAAAGAAATGATTAATAAGGGAGTTAAAAGGCGATGAACCAAATTGTTGAGGTAAATGGGCTTACTAAAACGTATGCTGATGCCGCAGTAGTTAAAAATATCAGTTTTTCCCTTGAAGAAGGAAAGATTTATGGCCTCCTTGGAAGAAATGGTGCAGGTAAAACAACACTTATGAATATGTTAACCGCAAGGCTTTTTCCTACAAGCGGCGAAATCAAAATTTTCGGAGAGGCACCTTATGAGAATCGTGCTGTTCTTAGCCAAATTTGCTTTATTAAGGAAAGTCAGAAATATCCTGATCAATTCCAATTCGCAGACTTGCTTGATATTTGTTCCGCAACATTTCCAAATTGGGATCAGCCATTTGCGAACTCCTTATTGAATGACTTCAAACTCCCTATGAAACGCAAAATAAAGAAACTTTCCCGCGGCATGCTTTCTTCAGCCGGGATAATCATTGGCCTTGCAAGCAGAGCACCTCTGACGATATTTGATGAACCTTATCTTGGGCTTGATGCTGTTGCGAGAAACATATTTTATGATCGCTTGCTGGAGGACTACAGCAAACAGCCCCGTACAATCATTTTATCTACTCATTTAATTGACGAAGTCAGCAAAATTTTAGAACATGTGTTAGTCATAAGCGATGGAAACCTGATTATAAACGATGAAGCAGACGCCATCCGAGGAAAAGCCTTTACTGTAGTCGGTCCAGCCTTAAAAGTGGATATTTTCACAGAAGGGAAAGAATTGCTGAAGCGTGAAAAAATCGGCGGTTATGTATCCACTACCATTCTCGGAGAACTTTCCCCAGAAGAGAGACTACAGGCAGAAGATCTCGGCCTGGAACTCGCTCCAGTATCGCTGCAGCAGCTGATCATTCATTTAACGAGCGCTAAAGAAGATAACAAGGAGGCAAAAGCCCAATGAATCCAATATCTGCGGTCATGAAAATTCATTCGAGGTATAGACTTACACTGTTCTATCTCCCCTGGCTTACTAGCATAGGAAGCCTAGCTATTAATATAATCATTGCTTCTTTTGTTCGTACACATGAAGGTTTTTATACAGGGGGAATGATGACCATATTTGTCTTTATGTTTGTTGCTGGTATTGTCATTCCTTCCCAGACGTTTCCTTTTTCCATTGATATGAGCTTAAGAAGAAGAGATTTTTTTGCAGGCACTCTTGCGGTGATGTTTCTTGTCAGTATTGTGTCAGCTCCACTACTTTCTCTTTTTTCCTTTCTGGAAAGCCATGTAACATCTGGCTGGGGCTTTAATATCCATTTTTTCAGCTTGCTGAATGTCTTTAGTGATAATACTTTCTGGCAGATATGGATTTTTCTTACTCTGTTTGCCTGGAACTTTATGTTAGGGTTTGTCATATCAAGCTTGTATCAGCGTTTCGGCAAAAATGGGATGTACATTTTCTTCCCTCTTTTAGGTCTTCTTTTTACAGGATTAAGCTTTATCTTTACTTATTTTCAATGGTGGTCACCAGTCTTTGGATTTGTTGCCCATCAGCCCAATTTATTGGCTTTAGCCATGATTCTGATCAGCGCTATTTTCGCTTTCTTTTCCTACTTGCTGCTTCGAAGAGCAACCATTTAATCCTCCGCGATTCATACAAGTAAAAGTAAACAAACGGAAAAAGCGGCCCATTTATAATCTGGGCCGCCTGTACTTATATTATTTCGTGTTTTCCAGAATTCGCTCAATCCTTGCGAATTCATCTTCTGTAAAATCAGGCTTATTCAGTGCTGCCACATTATCCTCAATCTGGCTCACTTTGCTTGCACCAATAAGTGCTGAAGTGACGCGCCCTTCACGCAGCACCCAGGATAGAGCCATTTGCGGAAGGCTTTGACCGCGCTCTTCAGCAAGGTTGTTCAGCTCCCTGACACTTTTAATGACTTGTTCTGTTACTTGATCTTCTTTTAATGCTCCAGTTGATTTGGCGGCTCTAGAATCCTCAGGAACACCTGATAAGTATTTTGGCGTAAGTAAGCCTTGTGCGAGCGGACAGAATGCTATGGAACCCACTCCATTTTCCTGAAGGACATCCTGTAGGCTATCTTCAATCCATCTGTTCAGCATTGAGTATTTCGGCTGATGAATCAAAAGCGGTGTTCCCAATTGATTCAGGATTTTAACGGCTTCTTCCGTTTGTTCGGCACTGTAATTGGAAATTCCCACATATAGAGCTTTTCCCTGTCGGACGATTGAATCCAAAGCGCCCATCGTTTCTTCAATAGGAGTATTCGGATCCGGACGATGCGAATAAAAGATATCCACATAATCGAGTCCCATACGTTTTAAGCTTTGATCAAGGCTTGCTGTTAAGTATTTTTTTGAGCCCCAATCCCCGTATGGCCCTGGCCACATCGTATAGCCTGCTTTTGAAGAAATAATCAATTCATCACGATATGGAGCAAAATCCGTTTTTAATAGTTCTCCAAACATTTCTTCTGCAGAACCTGGCGGCGGACCGTAGTTGTTTGCCAGGTCAAAATGGGTAATTCCCAAATCGAAGGCTCTTCTCAGCATGGCACGGCCGTTTTCAAACGTGTCGACCCCACCAAAATTATGCCAGAGTCCAAGCGATATTGCCGGAAGCAAAAGCCCCGAGTGGCCGCACCTGTTATATTTCATAGATTCATAACGACCTTCTGCTGCTTGATAGACCACATCATTCACCCCTGTTATTCATTTTTCCCATTTTTTTAATGGCTTCCCACAAGCTGTCATCTTTCATTCTATCATTATCCTCCAGCTTGTCCTATCCCCCGCTTCTGGTTTTAGTTTGTCATGCTCCAAGAACCTCTTTTCATAAAGGAGCGATGATGGATAACCTTTTGGAAAATCCGAATTCCTATACAATTTGTATCGAGCAGAATTGGGGAAATGATGACCAAATCTCCTTTGTGGAAGCGGCCAAAGCAAAAAAAATAGACCCCGGCAGCCTGCATTTCAGAGTCTATGAAAACGCAGAGGATCTATTCAAAGCACTTGCCAATCATACGATAGATGCGGCTCCGCTCTCATTATCAGAAGCTGTCCCTTATTACTTTAACGGTCAAGTCAAGCTTCTCGGAATCTCTTCTAAAGACAGGATTCCTGGATTAATGAATATTCCTACCTGGGAGGAACAAGGCATACATACTTTTTTTGGCCATTGGAGAGGGATCATGGGACCTCATGATATAACTGAAACCCAAGTAAAAGAGCTGGATGCCATCTTTGAAAAGTGGCGAAAACTCCAGAATGGAAGGCATTTCCACAAAAATTTTATTTAACAGCCTTTTATGAGCAGCGGGAGTATTATGAAAAACTGATGAAGTAAGGGAAGACTTTAAACAAGTAAAAATGCCGGGGCAGGATTTCCCCTCACCCCGAGTCCTGTTTACCCTTTGATGTTTGCCCTTTTGCTTCGAATTCACCCTGCAGGAAATCAAAAGCGATTAAACTGTGCTTTACTTCTCCTTCCAAAAAAAAGCTGCTAACCAAATCCCAAGATTTTATAGAATGCTCCACAACACTTTCCGCCAATCGATAATTCTGCACCTTTTTCGATCATTAAAACGAAATGAATATCAGCTTTTTTTATCCAGAAATCGGCTTAACGTATATTTTCCGCTTTTTTTCCTGTGGGGACCCCGTTATGACCTTCCTTAACTACCTTCTCTTTCATTTCTTCTGCCATCCACCAAAGGGATTCATCAGAATTTTTTAAAACTTCTTCAATCTCGCTTGGATTTTCAACAGCTGGAGAAGATCCACGCAATGATTTTCCTGCAGTTTCTGTGACAAATAAGGCAACAATGATGAGCCCGAAAAGACAAACACCCATTACGTAATAAGCAGGCAGCATATTATTCTTAGTGATACTAACAAGCCAAGCGATTACAAGAGGTGTAGTTCCTCCGAATAAAGATGTCGAAAAATTGTATGTTATCGCAAGTGACCCGTAACGTACTTTCGTAAAAAAGATTGATGGTAACGTTGCTGGAAGTGCACCTTGGAAAGCAGCGAGCAGCGTACTTAGGAGGAGCAATCCACAAAAGACAATATAATTATTGCCGGTACCAATCATCATAAATGCCGGTACACTGAGTACAATGACACCGATTAAAGCTGTCTTAATAATACGATTACGGCCAAAACGATCACTCAAATAGCCCATTCCTAAGATAATAGGCATCATAATAATCATAACGAGAAGGATCAAAATCAATCCTTGGGTTTCACCATAACCTAATTCTTGTGTTAAATAAGCTGGCATATAAGTGAGTACCATATAGACCATCGTATTATAAAAGAGTACTATTCCAATGCAGATTAAAAGTGGTTTCCAATGGCTGATCATAATTTCTTTAAGGGTGGCACGGTGTTTTTCTTCTTTTTCTGCTTTTAACATCGCTTCGAAGGCAGGCGTTTCTTCCAAGCGAGTACGGAAGTATAAACCGATAATTCCTAAAGGACCAGCAAATAAGAATGGTATCCGCCAGCCCCATTCGACCATCTTTTCAGGACCTAGAAGGAATGTCATAATCGTGACTAACCCAGCACCAGCAGAGAAACCTGCGAGCGTTCCCACTTCTAAACCACTAGCCATAAAGCCGCGTTTTTTATCTGGAGTCGATTCTGCGATAAAAGTCATCGCACCTGCATATTCTCCTCCTGTTGAAAACCCTTGAATGAGCCTAAAAATAATTAACAGGATAGGAGCAGTCATCCCAATGGAAGCATAGCTTGGAATGAGACCGATGCTTAGAGTCGCTGCCGCCATCATTATTAATGTAATAGATAGGATCTTCTTTCGCCCGATTCGATCTCCCATCATACCAAAAATCAAACCGCCAATCGGACGTGCAATAAATGCAATGGCAAAAGCCGCAAAAGAATAGACTAACTGAAGGGAAGGATCAATTTCCGGAAAAAAAACTTTCCCAATCGTAACAGCTAAATATGAGTAGAGACCAAAATCAAACCATTCCATGGCGTTACCAAGCGAAGTAGCAAATACTGATTTTTTAGCAAGTTTAGTATCTACAACAGTAACATCCTCTTTTTTTAACTCTCTATGGATATTATTTTGTTTATGGTTCATTATGTTCCCTCCTTTAGCAATTTACTCACTCTGATAGTTCAAGTTTCAATAGAAGATCTACATACCCATCCATCCGCAGAGTCATTACTTTTCATAACTAATGCAATAGAATGTATGATAAGTGGTCATGTTCAGTCTTACTTTTCAGATTCGAAGTGTGTCTTTAGATTATTCGAACCTATCATAAGGGCAGGACTGGCTGGTTTATCAAAATCTATCTGTATTTAGTATGAGAAAGTTGAGTTCGACAATTTAAAACAAACAACTTTTGGTTCCGTCATTTCTTGAATCGCAAATTTTATTCCTTCGCGTCCTAATCCTGATTTTTTCACCCCTCCGAATGGCATGGCATCAATTCGGTAGTCGCTGCTGTCATTAATCATAATGCCGCCAACATCCATCTTAGTAATAGCTTTATGAGCTTTATCTATATTTTTTGTAAAAATACCTGCCTGTAATCCATAATTTACATCATTTGATTTTTCAATTGCTGTATCAACATCCGAAACTTGGTAAAGGAGAACGACTGGTCCGAAGATTTCTTCTTTTGCAATCAGACAATCCTCTGGTATATTTTTCAATACGGTTGGTGAATAGAATGCTCCATTCCGAATTCCGCCTGTCAATAAAACTGCACCTTTCTCACACGCTTCATTTACCAGCTTCTCGACGCGCATCGCTTCTTTTTCTGTAATAAGCGGACCCATATCAGTTTGTTCTGATTGCTTATCACCAATGTTATATTGGGTGGTGCGTTTCACAAATAAAGTTTCAAATTGATCCATAATAGTCTCTTGAACATAAATTCGCTGTACACCAAGGCAATTTTGACCTGCTGCCCAAAATGCTCCGGAAACAGTGGATTCTACAGCCTCTTCTACATTGGCATCCTCCAATACGATAACAGGTGAATTTGAACCTAGCTCCATACTGATTTTTTTCAAGCCGGCTTTACGGACAATTTCTTCACCTGCCTCCATTCCGCCAGTAAAGGAAATCATTCGAATTGCAGGATGTGTCACTAGAACATCCCCAATCTCACTTCCAAAACCTGTTATAACAGATAAGATTTTTGAAGGTAATCCTGCATGAGCGAATGCTTTTGCCAGCATCAATGCACTCAGTGGCGTTACAGTTGCCGGCTTTACGATAATGGCATTTCCAGAAGCGATGGCCGGTCCTACTTTGTGGGCAACAAGGTTTAGCGGGTCATTAAATGGTGTAATGGCCCCTATAATTCCAATTGGAAAACGATAATAATATCCAACTCGATTCTCACTGCCTGGCACTTGATCAAATGGAATCGTCTCACCGTGAATCCGTCTTGTTTCTTCTGCACAAATGCGAAGTGTTTCAACACATCTTTCTACTTCTTTCGTTGCTTCACGAATTGTTTTACTGCCTTCTCTGGCAATAGTCCGTGCGTACTCCACAGAATGCTGCTCGATATAATTTGCAGCAGCGCTGATAATTCTCATACGTTCATGTACAGGCATAGAGGCTGCAATCTTGGCACCAACTTTTGCTTCTTCAATACATTTCATCATATCTTCTGCCGATGCAGCTGGTACTGTATCAATAATACTGTTATCTTGAGGATCACGAACCTCAATGATTCGATCACCATTTACCCAATTGCCTGCAAGAAACATCTTTTGACCTGAAAGTTGAGTTGGCATTACATTACCGCCTTTCCATCATTAGACTTTTACTAATTCTGATTTCGCAAAGATTGTTGTCATTCGTACGAGCTCTAATCACGTTTATAGACTGGTTTCGGGTTTTAGTCCTAAATTAAGATTTATCAGCAAAAAAGTTTAAGAAAAGAGCCTTACTAATTGTCTTTCACGTTCTATGGTAATTAAGTCGATTAATAGGGAGAAACCTGTTTCAATTTTCCCGGCACCAGCACCGCTTAATGTCACTGTGCCTAAAAGATCACATTCATAAGTAATCGCGTTCATAGCACCGCTGATTGAGGCAAGAGGATCTGTTGCATCGACTTTTTCTGGAACAACTGAGGCAATTACCCTGTTGTTTTCTTTACGTGCTTTCGCTAATAGCTTCCAGCGTTTCCCCTCTGCTTTTGCTTCTTCAATATCTTTTAATGTGATGTCTGTGATCCCTTTGCAAAATACTTCTTCTACTGTCAGAGGTGCGTTCATGACATAGTTTGATAAGATAACAATTTTGTATCTTGCATCATAGCCTTCTACATCACTAGCAGGATCCGCTTCAGCAATCCCTAACTCTTGTGCCTCTTTTAAAGCTTCTTCATAAGACACACCTTCTTCTTCCATTTTCGTTAAAATGTAATTTGTTGTGCCGTTTAAAATTCCGCGTATTTCTGTGATATCATTTCCTGCTAAAGCAGCAATCGGCATACGCAGAGCAGGTGTTCCACTCATAACAGTTCCTTCAAAGCCCCAGTAAACACCATGTTTATTGGCAAGATCAGAAAGCTCTTTGTAAGCAAGTGCAACAGGTCCTTTGTTTGTCATGACAACATTTTTGCCACTCTCAAAGGCAGCCTTACAATGATCGATCGCAGGTTGACCTGTTTTTACATCTGTGTATGAAACTTCAATGATTGTATCCGCGTTTGTTTCACGAATCGTTTTTAGGCTATCCCATCCTGTCATAAGCCCTGACGTTTGAGGATAGTTTTCGAGGCTGCCAGTTTCTTTTAATACTTGTATAGCCGTATTGATATCAAGTCCGCTCGGAAGATAGATTGAACCTTTTATTAAATCAGAAATTGCTACTATTACAGCCTCAAAGCCTTCATCTTGTTTTAACACTTCTTTTTTATCATTCAGAATTTCAGCTAATCCTTGACCGACTACTCCAAATCCAATAAACGCCAGTTTATGCGCCATATGTTTGCACCTCCAAATGATGATTGCTTGGTAAGCTAAACTCGCCTTTTAAAAATTTAATAGCTGTTTGTCCGAGAATTGCAGCCCCTATCGGTAAGCAGGTTTCGTCAATATCAAAAATTGGCGTGTGCAAATCCCTTTGAACTCCATCTGGTGATGCACACCCTAGAAAAAACATCGAACCTGGAAGCTTTTGTGTCACATAGCCGAAGTCTTCTCCCCCAAGTCCGAATGGACGATTTGTGATCTGAAGGTCAGGATAGATCTCAAGCATCGTTTCGGTAATCCACTCATTGACAAGGGAACTATTGTTTAACGCTGGTTCGCCTCTTTGAACATTCAATGAATACTTACCACCAAGGTGTTCAACAATTGAAAACGCTTTCTTTATTTCTGATTCTAAGAAATTACGGATCTCAGGTGTATAACTGCGAATCGTCCCTTCAATGAAAACCTCGGTCGGGATAATGTTGCTTGCTGTTCCTGCATGAATTTGCCCTATGCTCACAACTGCTGAGTCTAATGCAGATACTTTTCGGGCAACAATCCCATGCAGTGCCTGCATAACAGGGCCTAGCATCCAAATCGGATCTGTGCCAAGCTCCGGATAAGCTCCGTGGCCGCCTTTTCCATAAATTTTCCCTTCAAACACATCCACATTGGCCATACTGTAACCATCGCTAATTTGGGCGGCACCGACTGGAAGCCATGGACACATATGAAGTGCGATTGCCGTATCTGCCTTGTCATAAACACCTGCCTGCACCATATAAGGAGAACCAGAAAGCCCCTTTTCATCTGTACTTTCTTCAGCCGGCTGAAAGATGAATTTAACCGTTCCTGTTATTTGGCCCTTTTTAAAGTGATCAGCAAGTATGGCAGCCACACCTAGTAAAATAGCTGTATGTGCATCGTGTCCGCATGCATGCATGACACCCTTGTTTCTTGAACGGTAACTTGTTGTATTTTCTTCATTAATTGGCAAGGCATCGATGTCAGCTCTGATCGCAATCGTCGGCTCTTCACCTGAAGTTAATGTTCCGACTACACTTGTTTCTACACCGATTCCTCTTTCTACTTTCATTCCATCAATCTTTTGTAATGTTTCAGCAATAAATAGGGCAGTCCCGAATTCCTGAAAACTGAGTTCGGGACGTTGGTGAAAAATACGTCTCCATTCAATCAGTTTGTTGTACAAGCTGTTTGCTTGTTTAACTATGGGATGTTTATTAGGCATTCACCACACACCTCACCTTGGACTAGAAAACTTATCATCTATTAAACTTGCAAGGAACTTTCAACGTGGTTAAATGCTAGTTCAAAATCAGTAATTAAATCTTCAATATCTTCAATTCCGCAAGAAACGCGAATTAACCCTTCAGGAATTCCCATTGCTGCACGCTCTTCTGGTGTACATTCAACATGGCTTGTCGTACGAGCAGGTCCTACAGTAGTTTCAACAGCACCTAGATTCGCAGCACGATTTGCAAATTGTAATTTGGGAAGTAGGTCTCTTACGGTATCTACTCCTCCTTTTACTGCAAAACTGAGCATTCCGCCAAAATCCTTCATTTGCTTTTTCGCGATGCCGTGATGCGGATGTGTTTCAAGACCTGGATAGTAAACACCTTCGACTAGTTCTTTTGTTTGCAAGTATTTTGCAAGCGCCATTGCATTTTCACATTGCTGGCGCACGCGAAGATGAAGTGTTTTCATCCCCCTTAAAATCAGGTAAGCTGCCATTGGATCCATTGTAGCGCCATTGATTTCACGAAAGTGGTAAATTTTTTCAACTAGTTCATGTGAACCGCATACAACACCGCCTAATGCATCAGCGTGACCACCGAGGAATTTCGTTGCACTATGAATAACTAAGTTTGCTCCCAGAGCAAGCGGGTTTTGGTTGATTGGAGTCCCGAATGTATTATCAACGATGACAAGTGCACCAGCATTACGGCCCGCTTTTGCCATGCGCTCAATGTCTGTAATCTTCACTGTAGGATTTGTTGGTGTTTCTAAATATAAAATTTTACAGCCTTTTGCCACTTCTCCTTCAATTGCCTCATGATTTCCTGTTTCACAAAGAACCACATCGATTTGTTGACGAGGAAGGAACTCAGTAAAGATCTTATTCGTACCGCCGTACGTATCTTTAATAGATACAATGCGATCACCAGGCAATAAAAATGTAGATAATGTGTTGCTGATAGCAGCCATTCCTGTAGAAAAGCTTGTTGCTGCCTCTGCACCTTCAAGAATTTTTATTTTGTCTTCAAATGCTTGAACAGTTGGGTTTGTGTTACGTCCATAAATGTGTCCTTTTTTCTTTCCAACTGCCACATCATACCACTCATCCATATCATCATAGCCATATGCTACGCTTAGAACGACCGGTACTTGTGTTGCTCCATGCACTAAATATTCTTTTTCTCCAGCCCATACTGCTTTAGTCCCTGCTTTAATGTTTTTGTTTGTCATATGACCACTCCTGATTAGTTTTTTAATGATAACGTTTTATTTTCAACTTTTAATCCTAGATTACGTTTGACCATCTCGTTGTAAGCAAACAATGCAATCGCTGTATCTTGTACACCTGTTCCTGTTAAATCACAAACAGTAATTTGTTCTTCATTTTCACGGCCGATCAGTTCCTTTGATGTTAATTGGCCTATTTCAGTAATGAACGAGTTTTTTGTTAATACACCACTGTCAAGGGCGTGATGCAATTCTCCAAGTTGAGCACATTGTGCTATCGAATCACACACAAGTTTATCCGCTCGTGCTAATACTTCAGCTTCTATTTCCTGCTTATGTTCAGCATCAGATCCCATTGCTGTGATATGAAGTCCAGGATGCAGCCATTCTGCTTTGATAATTGGCTTATTTGCTGGCGTTGTAGTGATGACCAAGTCACTATTCCGAACTACTTGTTCTGCACTTTCCGCTACTTGGACTTCAATGCCAATTTCGTCTTCCATTTCCTCCGCATATTTTTTTGCACGATTAGCAGAACGGGCAAACACAAGGATCTTCTTAAAATCGCGTACTAGCTTTAATGCTCTTATCTGGAATCTTGCTTGACTTCCTGCTCCAATCACACCTGCTGTTCCTATATTATTTCGTGAAAGATATTTAGCAGCAATTGCTCCTGCTGCAGCCGTTCTTACCTCGGTTAAATAGCCATTATCTAAAAGCAGCGCCTGAGGAATACCAGTTTGTGTACTAATCAGGATCATTAAACCGTTCCCGCTTGGAAGACCCAGATTATAGTTATTAAAGAATCCAGAGGAAACCTTTATCGCAAACATATCTTTGCCTTTGACATATGCTGTTTTTACGTCTACTTCGCCGTTTTGATCCTGAACATCAACACGCATAATCGGTGGCATTTTCACTTCGTTGTTTGCTAGTTTCGTAAATCCATCTTCAACAGTGGTGATGGCTTCAAGATTCAGTTTTACATATTGTTTAAGCTCCTGCTCAGTAAAGATAAGCATCGCTCTGCTGCACCTCCTTATACAGTGTCTAGTTTATTGTTAAAACTCCTTCTTTGATAAACAACTCTCTCGGGAGTTTTGCGAACGTTTCACACCCAGTTTCTGTAACTCGCAATGCTTCACTCGATTCAAATCCGTATTGATCTAACCAAATACCAGGAATAAGATGGAATGTCATATTAGGCTGAAGAATCGTTTTGTCCCCTTTTCGGATACTTGCTGTATGCTCACCCCAGTCGGGAGGATAGTTCAGTCCCATTGCATAACCAAGCCGTGATTCTTTTATAATGCCGCTTTTCTCGATTGTTTTCCTCCAAGTTTCTTCAATTTCTTCACATGCAATGCCTGGCTTTATCATGTCAAGACAAGCATTCAATCCTTCTACAACGACATTCGAAAGGTTTTTTATTTTATCTGAGGGTTTACCAATATGAACTGTTCTTGCAAGTGGCGAGTGATAGCGTTTGTAACAGCCAGCTAATTCTAAAATCACTGTATCCCCTTGTTTATAGCATTCATCTGTCCATGTTAGGTGAGGAGTGGACGTTTTTTCGCCAGATGGAAGCAGTGGCATAATCGCTGGGTAATCACCGCCGAACTCTTCTGTTCCAGTGACTTGCGTATGTAGAATTTTCGCTGCTACATCGCATTCACGAACACCTTCATTGATCAGTTCAATTCCATCTATCATAGCTTTTTCAACGAATAACCCAGCGCGTTTCATATACTCGATTTCTGTATTGGATTTCACTATGCGAACCCAGTTTACTAAAAGTGTTGCATCATGGAACACGGCATTTGGTAATCCTTTTTTCAGCTGCTCATAACATTTAGCAGTAAAATAATAGTTTTCCATCTCGACACCGATGGAACGCTTATCTTGACCAATTTGTTTTAAAATATCGGCAACAAAGTCCATTGGGTGTTTTTTATCTGATTGAACATAATCTTCTGGGTATGCAATAATGTTTTCATGATAAAGCCAAGTTGTTACTTTTGCTCCGTTTGCATCCTGGCCTCTGCCAATCCAAATAGGCTGATCTTCGTCATTAATAATCACTAACATTTGATGTACATAGAATGACCACCCATCATAACCAGATAAATAGTTCATATTAGCCGGATCTGTAATTAGCAATACTTCAATCCCTTTTGCTGCCATTCTCTCTTTTGTTTTTCGAATTCTCTCTTTATACTCTGCAGATCCAAATGACATGGAAAACTTCCTCCTATCCCAATAATGTTTATTGAATTTTTCGAATAATAAATCTATTAATTCATTATAGACGAGGATGACAAAGCAATCATCTGCAAAAATGTATGAATATTCAAATAGTTTGTAGTCAAATTATAAAAAAGTGTGAAATTTTATGACAAACGAGGATTATTTCGAAAAGGATGAGATATGATTGCATTTCATTACGTTCGGAAAAATGAAGATTTCTAATGATCTGTGAAAGTAATCGTTTATTACCTGCAAAATATCCTAATTATCAATTGTCCGTCATCACAATCGTATTTTCCCGGAAAAACAAAGACCGTCATGGAAATCTTTTGTAACTAGATTTTCATGACAGTCTTATTTTTTGGAATGCGCGTGAACAAGAAAGCAAACCTCCAGTATTCACCAGCATAGCTAACTAACCCTGTTACGGTAATTATCTTTTTAGCTGCAGCAAGTTTATCTTTGACATTAATCATCCTGTATGCTTGCTCATCATAGATGACATACATAATAAAGCTGTCTTTTGCATTAAAGCCATATTCTTTTTATCTACTGTTTCTCACTCCGAAGATTATCCTTCTTCTGTTATTTTGTCAGATACACCCATTTTCCAAGTCTTGATGCTTAAGTCTAATAAAAATAAATCATCAGGTTCAATAACCGAAAGACCTGTCAATGATTCTATTTTTCTTAGTCGATACAACAAGGATTGTCTATGCAAATTCAATGACCTTGCTGTTTGGCTTACATTTCCTTTAAACTGATTATACGCACTCAATGTATCAATTAAATCCATATTACGCTGGTCATCATATTGAATAAGCGGTTCAATCGTCGACATAATGACTTCTTTCATTTCCTCATTTTGAGCAAGGGTTAAGAGAACACGTTCAACGCGTGTGTCTTCATACATCATTCGACACCCTGCCCCTTTTTTACGCCTCCCAATGTTTAAAGCAACGTTTGCATTTTGATAGCTATCTGTAAAGCCCTTAAAACCTTCATTGTAGTTGCCAATTCCCCATGATAGAACAACCTCTGGAAGCAAATTTCCTAAACGCCGTTCGACAAGGTTCAAAAAATTTATAGCGTTTTCCATCTTATTTTCGGATGGAATCTCAAGGAAGATAAGCAATTGTTCTCCTTGGTATGTCATCATCACTTCTCGTTTAGTAGATTGTGCTGCGTAAAAAATTTCTTCTTCAATGTAAAGGATCATACTATCAAGCCACTGCTCAAATGAATGATCTTCTTGATGCTGCTTCCGAAAAAGCACCTTAAGATTTTCAGGAAATCCTAAAATGCAAACAAACGGGAGCTTTATATTGTAACCTAGTAATTTTGCTCTTGTATTTGCTTGTTCACAGGAAACAAATCCTCCTTTAGCAAGTTCTAGTACAAAATCACTGCGAAGACGCATTTTCGTCTCCTCGATGGCATTCTTTCTTGAAAGCCAAAGGGCGATTGTTGTTGCGGAATGCTCTAACACGTTTACGCGATACTGGCTTAAGAACTCGTCCGCAGATGTACCGGAAGGCAATATCACAAATAAATAGCCTTGTGGATCACCTAAAACTTGAAGCACTGGAAGCTGCAGGATCGTCTGATTTTCGACTTCAATCATTTGAAACTTCTGAAACATAGGATCACGCGTTAATTCAGATGTGTCTTTTCTTGAAGGAAGAATTCCTCTCAGTACATAATTTTTCCATTTTTCAATAAAATTTACAGAATGACTGCCATTTTCTTGGATCAAACCTGATCGGTCAGTAATAATGATTGAACAGCCAATTTGTTTTTGTATAAAATTTGAGATATGGTTAAGGTCTGTTTCTTTTAGAATTAACTTTAACAGCTCCTGCTGTACTTTCTCTGATTTCTCCCGCTCTTTATATTGAATATCGTTAATCTCTTTCATAACTTCTTCAATAATACTTGCAAATCGGATTTCCCATGGAATGGAAATAATCATAAATTTATGCAATTCAGCTAATTCAATGACCTCTTTTGGAATATCAAATATATACCTTCCCAAAGCAACCATTAGTGCTGATGCTTCAGAGTCAATAATGTCTTGTACAAACTTTTTAAATCCATCAACATTGTTGCTGCATCCAATTCCAGTAGTTAATACTACCTCATTTTTTCGTACGAAATTTTCAACAGGCATCTCAATCACGGAAATCCATTGAATAGTTCGTTCGTTTGCAGCAGCTCTTCCTGTAATAATTCTGGCGTTTTGCATAATCTCGTAATTTAAAACATCCTCTATTGTTAATCTCATGTCGTCCCCCCTCTGACCACTTAAAGATAAAACAAATAGAAAAACATGGCTTATCGGCAAACCAAAGCCATATTTTTTCTTGATATCATACATTATACATTTTATATAGAGGTAATGTTTTACTATCCTTGCAAGTCGTTCATATCAGTATAATAAATGAGGGAAAACGTTTAAAATACAGAGGCCTCAGTAAACTTTTGTCATTTTATAAGGGGTTGAAAATAAGATGGCATAGTATGCTTCCTTTGGCACTTCCTTCGATCTAAAAAAATGGTTTTCAATTTATTACATACCACTTGATATAATTTCACTTTCCAACAACAGTGTAGTTTTGAATTAACTGAAGCAGTATTGAAAGATCTACATTGTGACCACTTATAATAACAGCGATATCACCATCTTGATGAGGGATTTTGGTTCCTAAAACTGCCGCAATTCCGGTGGCTGCTGCGCCTTCCATAATGATTTTATGTTTGTCCATCATAAAAGCCATACTATAAGCAATTTCATCTTCAGGAATGAGTACCAGCTCATCCATATATTGCCGGACCATTGAAAACGTATATTGATTATCAAGACCGATTCCACCTAACAAACTATCAGCTAGTGTCTCACTTTCCTCAAGCATTATTGGTTTACCCGATTTTAAACTTTCATACATAACCGCGGATTGTTCCATTGAGACACCAGTTACTCTTATTTCATGATCATTCGATTTCAATGCCAAGCCAATTCCGGAGAGAAGTCCTCCTCCTGAAAGAGGAACGATCACATCTTTCAGATTAGGAAGATCCTCCAGCAATTCCAAGCCAATTGTTCCTTGTCCTGCAATGACATGAGGATCATCAAATGGCTGAATTACCGTTAATCCCTTTTCTCTCTCCAGCTCATAGCAGCGCTCTCCTGCGTCATCTTGGCTATTACCAACTATCTCAATTTTTGCTCCCAGCCTTTTTAAAGAATCTACTTTTGCTTTTGGCACTCGATTTGAAATACATACAAAAGCATCAATCCCGAGTTTTTTTGCTACATACGCCACAGCCATACCATGGTTTCCAGTTGAAAACGTTGCAACCCCTCGTTTTTTTTCTTCTTCACTTAAGCTCAGTATCTTATTGGCCGCTCCTCTTACTTTAAATGCTCCTATCTCATGAACATTTTCAAGCTTTAAATATACAGGACGGCCAATTTTTTCTGAAAGAATACCAGATTGGATCAATGGTGTTCTATTGACAATCGCAGTAATTCGTTTTCTTGCTTTCCAAATGTCGCAGATTTTTATATCTTTTTTTTCTTTGGCTCTAAAAGTCATATAGTTCTCCCCTCCTTGTATTCTAAGATAAATACTAATTCCTGCTATAAGAGATATCAATTGTAAAAATTGCCTATAAAATGGAGTAACTTTTCATACAGTTTTATCGGTGAAAATCTTAACCTGCTGAAAGTAACATTTATTTTACTAAATTTAAATAAAACTAATGTATTCCATTTTCTAGAACTTCTTTTAGCAATGAAAAAAGACAGTGGATACTATCGAAATGAACCAAGATTTATAAACAAAACCAGGAGGTTAACATCCTTTAACCTCAATTTCACGGAATTTGGTCAGGGAGCTCGGGTCTATGACTTCCTCTTCTGGAGTCATGTCCAGAAAATATTTGAAGGACATATCGTATTTGGAACGTTCGACGATATCCACGTCCGAAAGGTCATGGATCGTTTTTAATAATAGGTATTTGAACATGCGAATGGGATAAATTGCTTTCCTGCCATTATAAGGCAATCCTTATCCTTGAGCTCTTATAAACAAAGGTAAAGTCGAGGTCATTAATCCTGCGCAACCTATTATCCTTTGGCACGATGAGGTCATAGAGAATATAAGGACTTAGCTTGATCGACTGTTGTATTGGCATCATTGGAACCACCCCTACTCGAATAGATTATCTCCATTATAAAACAAAAAAGCCAGATCCCTTAAAAAGTAAGGGATTTGACCTCTAGCAGTTTGTTTAAAGTTATTGGTTTCTTAGCACTAGGCTGATTGAAACGGAAGGTGCGAGACTCCTGTGGTCAGCGGGACAGGTGAGACCCCGGAGGCGTATTAGCGCAGAGGAGGCTCACCGCACGCCCCGCGGAAAGCGAAGCATCCTGGAGTGGAAATCAACCGGCTAATTTAACAAAGGCTATCCTTTAAAGACTTTTTCAGTGGCCTCGTTCAATACAGAGATCATCTTCTTCTAGCTGCCTAGCCTTTTTATCAGTGTCCTTGACAAAGGATACAGATTATAACGGAGAGTCCTTCCTAATCAATTAATTTCCCTGATTTTAAAGTCCCCAATTATAAAGCTCCCTCTATTAAGACTTCCAACTCCATACATCCCTGACTGAAACCTGGGATCTTTCTGTTCCAACACTTTATCCCCATTGATTGAAATTGCAAAGCATTCTCCCTTGCATTCAACCTCAAATAGATATTTCTGGCCATGCGTCCATTTATAGGGAACAGTTTTTAAACGGGTGTATCCAAAGTCATTCAGAATAAAAGAAACCTTACCTTCTCCATCAAAACCTGCCAGATAGTGACGTTTTATTCCTCCTGCCCTTACAATAACGAGATGACTGTTTCCCGATAAAGGAGCAATGACTGCCGAAAGCTGCAAATCTTTCGCATAGTAATTACCTGTATAGGCTGAGCAATCATCAATGCTCTCGGATATCATATGTCCCCCGTCAAGCCTCCATATTCCCTTATGGTGAGAGAATGGCGTAATGGATTTAAACTCTTCACATTGTTTGGAGAAATCAATATGATAGTCTGCGTTTCCGTATATATGAAACTCATCCATCAAAATTCTCCCAAATGCCCTGTTTGCTAAGGTGGAGCTGCTTTTTATGATATATCCTACCTCATCTATGCAGGCTCCCTCTGTGTCTGGTATTTGAAATTCGATACAGTTCCAGATTTTACTGACTAACGACACAGGCTGAAGAGTTATTTCTTTTTGATTAAAGGTGTTTCTTACATAAGGAGTAATAATGATTTCTTCCCCGCTCCATTGATCAAAGTAAAGCTGTACAGAAACGATTTGCCCGCTATAAGCTTTAGGTGAAAAAACAGGCTTATATTTTTCATCATTGAAATCTGCTCTTCGGTAGAAAAGCTTATAATAGATTTTACTTTTATCTGCGGAGGTCATACGGTCTATAATGATTTCCAACGAGCCGTTTTGGCGGAAGCCTCTTTCCTTTGTATGCCGAAGGATCGTTTTAAAAGGATTGTCTGTTTTAAAACCATGTGTGGAGCCTGGAAGAATAAAATCAAAATACACTTCGCCTTTCTTAAAGGAAGCTTTCGTCTCCCTGGAAACCTTCGCCCCACTAAGTCTGGAGGATAGCAGAAGCAATTCCTTTGAAAAGGATGGGATATCAAGATTATTCAAATAACCCGATACACTGGAAGTAATCACCGTATCGTTTATTGGTTTTCTGTAATGATCCGGAATTCCCTCAATGCCATTTAAGACTCCCGCAATCGTACCCACGTTTCCAGCATTGCAGTCTGTATCCCAACCGCACATCACAGCGATTTCAATCATCCTGGAAAAATCCCCAGCACTATAAAGCAGAGCAAGTACGCATACAGCGGCATTCGGAATAATGTGGCATATTCCAGGGAATTTATCATATCCCCACTCAAGCTCGAGGTACTGTTGGCACGCTCTAAAGTCATCTGGGTTCATTCTATGAAAATCGGAAACGGCAGAAGCTGCTTTGTAATAAATAGAGTCATTCGGAATAACGCTCAATCCTGCTTCAAGAATTTCTGTTACGTTTTTAGCAAAAAAAGCCTTTGAAATACAGGCGGCCATAAAGCGCGCACCGTACAAACCATTCTTATCATGAGAAACACTTGCCGCCTTTTCAGCATAATCTGCTGCTTTTTCTATGTTTCCCGGGAACAGAAGGCCCCATGTATCGATAAAAATCTGACCGCCGATCTGCTCAGCTAGAATAATTCCATTTGTATCCGAGGAACCGGTTAAGGGCGGCAGCATTCCCTTTTTTAAATTAAGAAAGGCTGTATGCTCCGTGCTGATTGCCTCTCCTCCCCACCAGATCATCCCGATTCCATCCCGGATATAGTTCTGCCAGGCTTTTCCTACATCTTCGGGCTTCAGCTCACGGCCAAAGGCGTCATCAAGCAAAGCCCTGATAAAAAAGACCGGGCCATTCACATCATCATCAGCTGAAAAGGTTTTGTATTCCTTAACATAAGCCTTAATATCACCATACACTTCTCTTATTCTCTTATACGTCCATTCAATAGGTTCAATCGGGGCCCCGAGCCGAATGCCGGCATTCATTCCTAAAAAACCGGCATAAATCTTTTCCAGGTACTGTTCAGTAAGCAATTCTGTTCCCCCTGTTGTGCCCGTTTTTAATTCATTATATTTTCTCTCTTTTTGTTCAGCTCTATATCATTCTTAATGATTTTCATGGAGGTTGGAATAAAAGCCTCTGAAAGGTTCAGCAGGTTCAATTGATTTGTCCGTTCCAGAATTTCGATGTCTTCTTTTCGAATCACATTGTCTCCATGCATGGCCCCCAGAATAACACCAATCATCACACCGATCGAATCTGTGTCCCTTCCTGAGTTGATGCCATCATAAATGGAAGAATAGTAATCACCATTGTTTAGAAGAATGAAAGCAAGCGCCATTGGCAGCTCTTCAATCGATAATAGCCTGCTTGGTGTGTAATGGCTGGAAGGCAACCCTGTTTTATCAATGCTTCTTTTGACGTCATCCCTCATTGGTGAATAGGCTGCGATCACCCTTTGCAGCTGCTTTACGACTTCATCTCTGTCTGCATTCCGCGCTTTTAAGGAGCGAGCTGCATTTGCCATATCAATAATCGCTTGTTTCGTCCCATCCTTTGCAAATGTGATGGCTGTTTGTACTATATCCTCTGCTTGAGCATTCTCTTCAAAGGCTTTCGCAACACAAGCTGCAAGTACCCCAGCCGCTTCAAGTCCATAGCTGTTTTGATGACCCAGCGCAAACAGAATCGCTTCATCATAGGCACCTTTCGGGTTACCTGCATTCACAACTCCAATGGGGGCTATATACATAGCCGCACCGCAATTGACCATATTCCCGATTCCAGCCTCCCTCGGCTCGCAATTCGCAAGAACATGCCGTGTGAACAAATACTTTTCAGGATAAAATAGGCGATCAATTAAAGGAGCTTCTTTTCTAAACTCCGGGATATAGGTTTTGCGAAAAGCAATTTCCTTCATAAACTCATTTCCGAGATCATATGCGTCCAAATGTCTTTTTTCCTTTAGATAAACTCTTATCAATGCAAGCATCATCAGCGTGTCGTCTGTAACCGTTCCAAAGCCTCGCTCTTTCCCTTGGCTTTCTTCCGGCAAATCGGATTTATACCAGACTGTATTGAGGGATTCAACCCGGCCATACCGTTCCTTTATTTCTTCATAGCTCAGCTTTTCAACGACAGCTCCCAATGCATCCCCTAAGGCCGCTGAAAGGATGACTCCCCTTACCCGTTCCTGAAATGAAATCATGGCCTCACTCCATTTCTTACTGGATTTCGATTAAAAATAATGGAGCATGCTGCTGGGCTCCATATACATCCCTGTCCCCTACTGTTCCTGATGGGGTTTCTCTTGCTATCGTAATTTTTATTCCCCGCGCCTGATCAAAAAATACAAATTGATGAACTTGCTGTTCTGTAATATTGTAGAGCGAGCAAATTCTATGAATGCTGATTTCACCTGAGTTCTTAACTCTCTCGTAAGCTTCTTTTGATTCAAATAAAATATCGAGCGTCAATTCGAATGGTCCTGAATTTTTACTTCTTATCACATGGGCAAGTTCAGTTAGTAAGGCCATAGGATACTCCCCTTCTTGCATACTCTGCTTTGAATAGCCCTTCCTGATCTTCCATCAGGTGATAAATAGAAAATTCATAAACAGCTCCAAATTCAATATCGCTTGGAGCAAAAGGAAATGCCAGATTGCCAGCAGTCGATTTTCTATTTTCATAACCATAGTGCAAAAAGGTAGAGCGGACTGTCGCACAAATACTATTTGCCAGTTCCTGTGTCTTTGCCACTACCTCAAAGAGAACAGCCGCTTCGTGGCCTTTAAACAATTCGGTTTCCTTCGAACCTAAAACGCCGTTCATTCCGTAGTTATAAAAATGGATTCCGTAATCTTCCGGACTAATTTCCGAGTAATAGTCTGCTGTTTGCTGCTTCACCTGTTCTTCGACTTCATCCAGTTTCTCAAGCAAAAGGGGATCCCTGACTCCAGCCAAAACGAACGTGCGATAAGCTTTTTTTCTGGCGCCTTCCAATTTGATCATCCGCTTTTCAGCAGGGAAATATTTGCTATGAAAAACTTCAATCACTCCCGCATCACGCTCCACAAACTCACAGTCTTTTAAATGAAGAACAAAACCTGGTCCCTTTAATAGATAAGGATGCTCTTTTTCATAAAAGGTATGGGCTGCGACACTCACAGACGTGCATTTTCGTTTAGGATTCAGGGATTTTACAGTAAAGGAGTTTTCTTTGATGGTTCCTAAGATACAATCCTTTGTTGTTCCCGGCTCAGCACAAAGAGCCCCGCATTCAAGGATTTTGCCAAGATGGTAGCTAAGACCGGGTTCTTTTCCGTAATAGAGACCAATTGCTGCAAATGGAGAAGGATCATACGCTCTGCCGCACACAATAATATCGCTCTCGCAGTTTAATGCCTCAACGATTGGCTCATGCCCCATTTGTGCAACAATTTGCTCTGTTTCAAGAATAGTCTGCTCGGTTAGTGCGGGAATATTAGGGCTTAAAGAGATGATTTTTTCTTCTTTTAAGGCTTTGACAATGTGATGTTTAGGAATATCGGCTCGAATAACAGCAACTTTGGCATCAAGCTTGTCCTCCTGGAGAATTTCTTCAATAATCTCCAATGTCCAGTCAACATGGATGCTGGCCCCTGCGCCGCCAGCTGAGCCGATAATAATGGGGATTTTTCTTGGCAGCCCGTTCCTTATTAGGATTTGCAGATCTTTTTTAGCGGCTCTCTTACTAACGATCGAAACACCTGCTCCAAGCTTATGAGGTCCTGCATCTGTTGAGCCTGCATCCACAACAATCCCGTGGATCTTCTCTTTTAGCCCAATTAAAAAGGAGTTTTCAGGAAAGCCATATCCAAGCATTCCACAAGGAGAAAGGATGCGGATGTCTTCAGCCATATTTATCTCCCTTTCCTAAAACAGTCTTATTAAAGTTTAGGAGAAGCAAACGGGATTTATGCCAGAAAAAAAAGAGTGTGAACGATTTAATCGCTCACACTCTTTCAATGTCCTATGTCTACCAGACAAACAAACCAACAAACATGGCGCTTAGGAGGGAAACAGCCATACCGCTTACGAGCAGCTTCCATACATTTTTTCCGATGATAGAAGATTTTTCTTCTCCCAAAATGGAATTATAAGTACCGTAAATCATTCCCACAGTACTAAAGTTAGCAAATGAAGTCAGAAAGGTAACAGCTACAGCAATCGTATGAGGCGGCAAGCTTTTCAGCTGGTTCTTTAAATCAAGCATTGCCACAAATTCATTTGTTGCAATCTTGATACCCATCAATTGGGCTACGTACATAGCATCTTTGAAAGGCAAGCCAAGCAGGAACGCAAACGGACTAAATATGATAGAGAAAATCTTTTGAACGGTTAAACCGTGAATAAAGAAGCCTAAAATTCCGTTCAAGGCTGCAGTTAAAGCAACATAGCCAATAACCATTGCCATAATCACAATAACCATTCGTATACCAACCAGCATACTGTTTGAAATGGTGGAGAAGAAATCCTTTTTTTCCTCTTTAGGAGGGGTATAAACAATATCCTCCTCTTTGCTGACCTCAACGGGATGAAGAATGCTAGCCAAAAGCAAGGCATTTAAGCAGTTAAGCGGAATGGCACTGAAAATATACTGAGCAGGCATCATCGTTAAATAAGCGCCGATGATCGAGCCGCTGATGCTGCTCATGCTCATCAAACCAAATGTAAGCAGCCGATGGTTTTTTAGCGCAAGAAGCTGCTGGCGGATAACAGCAAGAGCCTCTGTATTTCCTAAAAACATCATTTGAATGGAGAAAAAACTCTCAAGCTTCGGCAGGCCAGAAATTTTTGAGATCAACCAGCCGACTTTATCTATAATCCAAGGAAGAATGCCGAAGTAGGTTAAAATATCAAAAAACGTCACAATGAAGATAATCGGTAAAAGAGCACTAAAGAAGAAATCAACATTTTGATTGGCCATAACAGACGGGAAAACGAAGGAAATCCCCTCATTAGCGCAGGATATTAGCCAAGAGAAAAAGGAAGCAAACACATGAATAACACTTGAACCAACTTTTGTTCCTTGCATAAACCAAGTAATTAGAAGCTCTGTAACCATTAAAACTCCAATAGACCGAAACTTTACCGTTGATTTATTCGGAGAACAGAGGTAAACCACACCTAACACAACAAAAATGCCAGCCAGATTCAATAAAAAGAACACAACAGCAACTCCTTTTTGTTTGGCTCTTTTCTTAAACTTTGTTGCTTTAAACTCATGATGGAGGAGATTCTAGGTTTAGGATTTACATATTTCAAAAAAAAAACACTCTATTTCATTCCAGCTATCCTGAGAACAACAAATTTTGAAAAAAGCCGAATTAAATTTCCAACATTAAAAAGCCCTTATTTTATTCTCCTTCGGCCACTGGACAGAAAGCATGAAAAAAATAAGAGCTGAATGTTTTCCATTATGCTGCAGAAATACTATTTTCACCATAGACAGCTGCAGTTGGGTTGGCATACATGTTCTTTGTTAAACTCACACTTCCTTGTAGTCCGGCATTTAGCGGCTGCCAGGTAGAAACTATCAGACCAATTGTCACTGATATTATACAAGGATATTAAACTATGGATAATACAGCTTATTTTAATATATTTTTCTAAAAGATACAATCCACCAAAAAAAGATACAATCCTCCAAAAAAAGGGAACAACCGGTTCTTGGAGAGGTACTGGTTTTGGAATTTGGTGGGGGTCTCTTGAATCGGGAATGGGTTCTGGAATTTCCTGGTGCGCTCTTAAAGTTTGTTGAGCGCTCTTAAATTTTTGTCAGCGCTCTTAAATCTTTGTCAGCGCTCTTAAATCTTTGTCAGCGCTCTTAAATCTTTGTCAGCGCTCTTAAATCTTTGTCAGCGCTCTTAAATCTTTGTCAGCGCTCTTAAATCTTTGTCAGCGCTCTTAAACAGGAAAATCCCTTCATAAATGAAGGGATTTTCCAATGGATGGTTAAATTAAACCTGATCGCTCAACGGTTTTAGCTCTGTAAGCTCCTGTTCTTCCTTAGGCTGCTCTTTTTCTTTGCCCTTTTTATTGGAAAGGTTGATTTGCTTAAGGAATAGCGTACAGAATGCACCGATTACGATAAACACAAGGCCCATGAAAAAGACGCTGTGCAATGAATTCATCAGAGATGTTTTCAAAATTGGAACCATTTTTTCAAGTAAAGCCGGAGGCAATTTTTTTAGAGCATCCGGACTGAATAGCATTTGGAACAAGCCTTCCGGATTGGTTCCAATCATTTTTTTGAAGCTTGTAACCATTGAACCAGCCTGAGCAGGCAATGTGTTTAAGAAAGGAACAAATTTTTCGTTTAATAAAGATCCTGCTCTGCTGTTCATAACAGCTCCAAGAATCGTTATTCCGAATGTTCCCCCAATGGACCGGAAAAATTGGCTTGAGCTTGTAACAACACCAAGTTCTTCTTTCGGGAAGCTTTCCTGCAGAGCCAATGTAAGGATTGGCATTACAAGGCCCATTCCGATCCCGATTACAGCCATATAAGAGGTTGCAATAAAGCCGCTTGTATCCATGCTTAATGTAGTCAAAAGGCCAAATCCGCCTGCCATCACAAGCATACCTGCAATAATCTGTGTTTTCATACCGATTTTATAAACAAGCTGACCGCCTAAAATACTTGCAACAATCATCGCAATCATCATTGGGGTCATAATTGTGCCTGACTCTGTCGCACTTACTCCGACAATTCCCTGCATAAAGAATGGAACAAATGTAATGGCACCGAACATTCCAATGGCCATGAAGAAACCAATGAGATTCAAAGATGTAAAGGTTCTGTTTTTAAATAAATACATTGGAAGAATAGGTTCTTTTGCTTTTGTTTCTGCAATAACGAAGCTTACTAATCCGATAGCTGCAAGTATGAATAAGCCAATAATCTGCCATGAGCCCCATTCGTAATCTTTTCCGCCGAAGCTGAGTGCAAGAAGCAAGCTGACTACACCAACAATCATCGTAATCATTCCAGCAATATCGAAATTGATTTTTCCAGTTTGTTTGCGCCCTTGCAAGCCTAATGCGATAAAAATAGTAGCCAGAATCCCAACTGGAAGGTTAATGTAGAATACCCATTTCCAGTTCAGTGCGTCAACAATCCAGCCGCCGATCTGCGGACCAATAACAGAAGCAAGACCGTAGATACCGCCAAATACCCCTTGAAATTTCGCACGCTGCTTACCTGAAAACAGGTCCCCGATCACAATCATTGCCATCGGCATCATAACACCGCCGCCAATACCTTGTATGCCGCGGTAAATAATTAATTCTGTCATATTGCCTGCCAATCCGCATAGGATAGACCCTGCCATAAAAATGACTAAACCAGAAACATAAATGGCTCTGCGCCCAAGTAAATCCGACAGCTTCCCAGCTATTGGAACAACAGTAGTGGATGTCAGCAAGTAGGCAGTAGTCAGCCATGTCATCATGCTTAATCCGCCTAGGTCTCCTACAATTCTTGGCATTGCTGTTCCGACAATTGTTCCGTCAAGCGCTGAGAAAAACATCGCAATAATAAGTCCAATAAGCAATAACGTTCTTTTCTGTTTTTCATGACCAGTTGTCATTTTTCCTATTCTCCTTTTACGGTACATTCCGCTGTTTCTTTTACAACAGGCTCTGTTAAGGCCAGTTTTTCTACAATATCCGCCATATTCAAAAGCTCTTCCTCAGATAAAACGGCTAAGTAGCGTTCAACTATCTTTTTTCTGCCTTCCAAGACTTTCTGGAATTTTTCTTCTCCGAGATCCGTAAGGCTGATGTTCACTACCCTGCGGTCTTTTGTATCATGCTGCCGGATGACCATTCCGTTTTGTTCCAAACGATCGATCATAAATGTGACGGCACTCGGTTTAACCTCCATCAGCTCAACTAATTGACTAATTTTGCAGGAGCCGTTTTTCTTGAGAAAGCTCAATACAAACAACTGGGTTGGCGTTACACCCTGTTCCTGAAAATTCTCCAGCATCTCAGGCTGAATTTTTTGGACAGTTGCATTCAAGCCATTTTGTATTCGTTCGATTGCACGGCTGCCTTTACTCATATGATGAATCACCTTATTTCTATGTCTTAAATATTCAACGGACAAATTATTTTTAGTGTTAATATTTAATGCTAGTTAAATGTATAGCTAATTTAACTATTTGTCAATATAAAACAATTATATTTTTCCAAAAAAAAATAGCCCCTTAGTTGGAACTATTTCAATAAAGTATTTACTTAAATCAGCTGAGCCCCGCCATCATTCAGAACGACTGTCCCAGTTGTAAATCCATTCTTAGCGAGATACACATAAGATTCAGCAATATCCTCCGGCTGGGCAACCCGTCCGACAGGCAGCGTTTTAGCCATTTCTTCGAACATGTCCTTCCTATTCTCTTCAGGCATTCCTGAATAAAGCGGAGTATCCACAATGCCTGGAGATACAACATTTACTCTTATTGGAGCCAAGTCACCTGTTAAGCCCCTCATTAATCCTTCTACAGCTGAATTAATAGAGGCCAGAGTTGAAGCACCTTTAGGCGGACGAACTCCATACACTCCAGAGGTTAAAGTAATGGAACTTTCGTTGTTCAAATAAGGCAATGCTGACAGCACTGTTATATACTGCCCCCAATATTTACTGTCAAAAGCTTCTTTAACATCCTCTATCTTCAATTCACTGAAATGGCCCATTGCTCCATCGCCTGCTGTAATGACCAGATGATCGAACTTCCCTATTTTTTGAAACAGCTGCTTCGTTTTTTCCTCACTGCGAAAGTCCAATTCGTGAGCTTCAACGTTTCCGCCTAATGTTTCTTTAGCTTCTGAGAGCTTTGACTCATTGCGGCTTGCAATGATCACTTCTGCAGATTCATCTAAAAATGCTTTCGCCGTGGCCAATCCTATCCCAGAAGAACCACCGATCACAACGACTCTTTTTCCTTTTAATGAAGACATTTTTCATTCCTCCTAAAAAATCACGTTACTCTTAAAAGATTTTACCCCTTGCCGCTATTATTAAAAAGAATTTGAACTTCAAACAGCAGATCTATATATTACCAAATGCAAGATATCTGAAATACAGACTGCTTTATGATACAATGCAAATAATCTTAAAATTCACAAGAATGTAATTTGTGAATTTTTTCAAATTCAATGAAGAAGGTGATTATATGACAACGATCCCACAAATTATAAAAGAAGAAGATAATAGCTCACCGCTGCGCCGTGACGTAAAGATGCTGGGGAATTTACTTGGACAAGTTCTTGTACAGCAAGGCGGTCAGCCTCTTCTTGATACTGTAGAAAAGATTCGCGAAACGACCAAGTCTCTCAGAAGCACTTCCGAAAAGACGTTTTATAATGAACTGAAAAATGAAATTGCCCATCTGAAGCAGCCAATGAGACAGCAGGTGATCCGTGCATTCGCCGTCTATTTTCATCTTGTCAATATCGCAGAACAAAATCACCGGATCCGCAGACGCCGCCAATATCAGCTTGAAGGAGACTCCGTTCAGCAGCCGGGTTCCTTGGAATATGCTGCAGCGTCTTTGAAAGAAAAAAATATATCTCCTGAATTAATAAGAAATATACTTGAAAACTTATCAATGGAATTGATTATTACTGCCCATCCTACAGAAGCAACAAGAAGAAGCGTCCTTGAGATCCACAAACGAATTGCTCTCGTACTTGATAAATTGGATCAGCAGGTTTTAAGTGACAGGGAAAGAAATGAATTAAACAGCGAATTATTCAATGAAGTAACCGTGCTTTGGCAAACGGAAGAACTCCGTGACAGAAAGCCAACGGTTATGGATGAAGTAGCCAATGGACTTTACTATTTCGATGAAACGCTGTTTGAGGTGCTCCCAAAAATTCATGAAGACCTTGAGGATTGTTTAAAAGAAAATTATCCTTCCGAAGAATGGAATGTTCCGAACTTTCTTCGTTTCGGCTCATGGATTGGCGGAGACCGCGACGGAAACCCAAATGTAACAGCAGAAGTGACTTGGAATACACTTGATAAGCATCGCACGTTAGCTATTAAAAAATATGAACAATCTCTTTTGAAATTAAAGCGCCAGTTAAGCCAATCCTCTAAGCAGGTAAAAATGGATGATGAGCTTCTTGCTTCTGTTGAACAGGAAAGCCATATCCTGGAAGAAGATGAAAAATGGGCTTTAGAGTACGAGGTGTATCGCCGCAAAATTTCCATTATGATTAAAAAATTGAAGCTGGCAGGAAAAAATGAAGCAGGCTATCAAAGCTCTGACCAATTTCTTGACGATTTGCATCTGATCAAAAAAAGTCTTGAGCTGCATTATCCTGAAGGATTTAAGCAGAAAAATCTGGATCATTTAATCCGGCAGGCTGAGCTATTCGGGTTCCATCTGGCTTCACTGGATATAAGAAATCACAGCGGAGAACATGAAGCAGCCGTTAGTGAAATTTTGTCAGCTGTCAATCTTACAGATGATTATCGTTCTCTCAGTGAAGACGAAAAATCAGCTCTGCTTGAAAAAGTGCTGCAGGATCCAAGACCGCTGATTACCAATATCGAAAACTACTCAAAGGAAACGCAGGAAATGATCGGCGTTTTCCAAATGATTAAGAAGGCACACCAGGAATTCGGTGAACGCTCCATACAAGTTTACTTGATAAGTATGACTGAATCGGCTAGTGATATACTTGAAGTGCTCGTTCTTGCAAAGGAAACAGGGATTTACCGAGTATATAAAGACGGAAGCATTGAGAGCAAAATCAGTGTCGCTCCATTGCTCGAAACGATTGATGACCTTACTGCAGGACCTAAGATTATGGAAAAGCTCTTTAAAATGGAGTTTTATCAAAAGCAATTATCTCAGGTAAACCGGGTCCAGGAAATCATGCTTGGGTATTCGGATGGAAGCAAGGATGGCGGAACGCTGACCGCCAATTGGAAGCTTTATCACGCCCAGCAGGAGATTCATGCCATGGCAAAAAAATACGATGTCAGGCTGAAGTTTTTCCACGGCCGCGGCGGATCGCTTGGACGAGGAGGCGGACCTCTTCATAGAAGTATCCTTTCCCAGCCGCCAGAAACGCTTGGAGATGGCTTTAAAATTACGGAACAGGGAGAAATTCTCTCTTCCCGCTACCTGCTTTATGATATTGCCTACAGAAGCCTTGAGCAAGCGGCTTCTACCCTGCTTACTTCTGCTGCCAGTGTAGCGAGCGGTGAAGACCAGACGATTGCTGAAAGCAAGGACTGGGAAAACGTTATGGACGGTATTTCTGCGGATTCCCTTAGAAAATACCAGCAGCTTGTCTTCGGCGACAAGGATTTCTTAACCTACTTTAACCAGGCCACCCCGCTACCGGAGCTTGGATCGCTGAATATCGGATCTCGTCCAATGAGCCGAAAAGGCAGTGCGAAATTTGAAGACCTTCGAGCCATTCCATGGGTTTTTGCCTGGACGCAGAGCCGCCAGCTGATTCCTGCATGGTATGCGGCAGGTACAGGACTCGCCGACTATGCAAAAGACGAAGACAATCTTGCGCTGCTTCAGGAAATGTATGAAAAATGGTCGTTTTTCCATTCCACAATTGATAATCTGCAAATGGCTCTGATGAAGGCAGATTTAACAGCTGCCAGGGAGTACACAGCCATTGTAGAAGATCAGGATATGGCAAACCGAATCTTTTCTGATATCGAACAGGAATACAATAAAACAAAAAAAATTATCTTAAGTATCACGAAAATGGAAAATCTGATGGATAACATTCCAAACATTAAGGATTCAATCCGTCTCAGAAACCCTTATGTCGATCCGTTGAGCTTCCTGCAGGTTGAAGTAATTTCAAAACTTCGGAAAGCAGAGGAATCTGACAAGGAGGACCTGCTCAGAGAAGTACTGCTTACGATTAATGGAATCGCTGCAGGACTTCGCAATACAGGCTGATCTCTTATACACGAACTCCGGCAAAAACCGGGGTTCTTTTTTTGTGTTCTTATATTGATAAAATCAATCATTTTTTATATAATGATTTTGACGAACGCTTGTTCGTATTTTAATCGAAATCAGCTAATCATTCCAAAAATATGCTGATTTTCCCTGTTGAGTTTTCTTTTTAAAAGTTATGGTTGAAGAGCAAGAAGAATTATCTCACCACAAATCCTGATGAAAAAACGAGGAGGTTCCAGTTAATTATGCCCAAAACGGCGGAATGGCAACATGTAAATGAAGAGCTTCGCGAAAAACAGCAGCAAGAAGCAAGGAAACGCTATGAAAAACGCTCAAAGGAACGGGAAACAATAGCCGAACAGCTGCAGACGAAGAACCCTTTTGAAGTGGACACGCCTGAAAGAGCCGCATTTAGGTCAGCTATTATCCATCCCCGCGACGGATTTGCGATTGAACGGATTATCAATAACGATGATTTGTTTCCGATTAACTATTTAGAATCAGGACTTCAAGCAGCTAAATCAGTCTGCAGAATTGAAGTACGGGACCGAATCGGAAGGATACAAGGGTACGGAACAGGATTTCTGGTCTCTCCCTCTCTTCTATTGACAAACAACCATGTATTGAATGATGAAAATGCCGCCGAATCTAGTATGGCTCAGTTTAACTATGAGCTGGACCTGGAGCTTAAGGAACGTAAAATTGAAAATTTCCGTATTGAACCAAAACGTTTTTTTCTGACAGATGAAAAGCTGGATTATACACTTGTAGCAGTTGAGGCATCGTCCACGGGCGGCACCCCTCTTACCCATTTCGGATTTTTGCCGCTTTTTTCAAAGTCCGGGAAAGGGCTTGTTGGAGAATATGTTTCCATTATTCAGCATCCTTCTGGCGCACCGAAAGCTGTCGCCTTGAGAGAAAATAAAATAACAGACGTATTTGATGATTTTATCCATTACTCGACTGATACAAAAGAAGGGTCATCAGGTTCGCCCGTTTTTAATGATGAATGGGTTGTTATGGCGCTTCATCATTCCGGTGTCCCTGACCCGAAGGATGATTCGAAATTTATTGCGAATGAAGGTATTCGAATTAGCAGTTTAATGAAAGCTCTTATGGAGCAGCGCGATAACCTTAGTGAAGAGATGCAGAAACTTGCCAATGACCTGTTAAAAGACACAAAGCTCCCTTCGTACGAGGAAAAGCCTATTATAACAGAGGAATTGAGCAAAGAGCATTATAAGGGATCTGCAGGCTATGATCCTGATTTTCTTGGAAAAAAGAATAGTGTCCCCCATCCTTCTTTCCGTGCTGATCTCGAAAAAGATATTACTCCTGTAGATGGAGAAAACAATATCCTGGATTACATCCATTTTTCGATTGTCATGAGCAAATCCAGACGAATAGCGTATTATACAGTCGTTAATATCGATGGAAAACAATCCAAGGATATAAAGCGCCAGAATGATAAATGGTATTTTGATCCCCGAATTGATCAAAGCCTGCAATGCGGACCGGAATTATACAAGAACAACCCACTCGACCGGGGCCATCTAGTCAGAAGACAAGATCCAAACTGGGGAACAGATGCTGAAAAGGCCAATGAAGATACTTTCCATTTCACAAACTGCTCTCCACAGCATAAAAACCTAAACCAAAAAACATGGCTTGACCTTGAAGATTATCTTCTGACACATGCTGAAAATGAAAAAATGAAGGTCACAGTCTTTACAGGTCCCGTATTCCGTGAAGATGATCTCAAATACAGAGGGGTTCAGATTCCGGCTGAATTTTGGAAGGTTGCTGTCATGGTAAAAGCAGACGGGACCCTATCTGCAACGGCGTATCTTCAATCTCAGAAAAACCTAATTGGGGATTTGGAATTTGCTTATGGCCCGTACAAAACCTATCAAATTCCAGTAGCCAAAGTAGAAGCACTGACAGGCTTGCAGTTTAAAAACCTTACGAAATATGACCCTATCGGTAAAATAGAATCTACAGTTGGTCATGAGATTCAAGGTTCCGCCGATTTGAAGCTTTGATTCCTAGAGGACGCTGACAGCTCTGCAGTGTCCTCTATCTCTTTAAAACCTCCCCTCCAAATCTCTCGCTGTCTGACTCGTTTCCACTTTCTTTTCATCCTTCAATGTTCCAAACAGGGCATCAACAAAAGGAGTCGACACCCCATACCAGTAATTTTCATTTTTAAAATGGTGAAGGATGTGCGTTTTTTTCAGCCATTTTCCAAATCGGGATATCGGTTTCATTGGCCGATGCGCTACATAATGCTTCCATTCGTAGAAAAGCAGCATGGTAATCAGCCCCAGCCCAAATGCCAATGATACATTTACACTTTTCGAGATTAAGTAAAAAAGAAAAACAAGAACGGAAAAGTTCGGCAAGATGTACCAAACTGGTAGAAACAAAAGCTTCAAATCATTTGGATCCACGTGATGATCATAATGTAAGCGCTTCAAAAACTTTAGGAATAAAGGATTTTTTGGAGCTCTTAAATGGAATAGAAAACGATGAGTAAAGTACTCGCTAAACATGAAGGTGATAAGCCCGATTGCCCAAGAAAGAATTAGAAAAACAGATAATCCATAAACAGCTAAATATCCTAATAAAGCTAAACCCAGCAGGAACATGATCAAAACATCCGTATGCAAAAAGAATTCTCTGCAGAAGTTTTTCATACCTTCTCCCCCTCTATTGGTACTCTCCATATCATTCTATTCCTAGCCATATAAAAAAGGCCGCTTTCTGCGGCCCTCTCCTCAGTTGTTAATATATTTTTCAAAAACAGCCCCGAAATCCTTTTCATGATACTGCTCACGGACAGAGGTCATCCATGTAAAGCCAAAATCGGTTAATTCCCTATATGTAATAGCCATCTTGTTATCTTCATTTCTAGTATTCTGCATAACCGTTACTGCCTTTTCAAGGCTTTGATTCGCCATATCGGTATAGATGCTGTTCTCGTGAGTGATTTCCTCTATCCGGAGCAGCGTTTTATAGAGATCCTTCAGCTGTTCAATTTGATCCTTCCTCACATCGATATCAAACTTCACTTTTCCAACCATAAATTTAATTTCAACATCCATATCAATTTTTCCGGCTGTTTCAAGCAAAACATCAGAAATTCTATGCCGTGAATACGGATATCGTTTCAGCGTTCTTTTTGAGGATACGGCACTTTCTCCATCAACCATGGATGATTGCGAGATTCGTAAAGCAATACTCATCCGCTTTTGTTTTAATCAAAAAAAAGATTTTCTCATTATCCTCATGCATAACATAATCATCAGCATCTGTTTTATCGTAGTCAGCAGGGGAAATAATCGTTCCAATATCAGAGAGTCCTAGTGCATCTGCTGCAAGCTTTTTAAACATGGCAACATTCCTTTCTAATTTTGTTCTCTTCCTAATATTAACAATAGATTGGAACGATGGGTAGACTTAGTGAGCAATTCTTGCAATTCCTCAACTCCTTAGACCATTCCGTCTTTTCTTATGTTATCCTTAGTGAAAATTATCAGAATAATGTTTCAATAAGTTAAAGGGGTTGGAATCTAAATGAAGGAACAGCTTAAGCAGCTTGAGCTTGAAATAGAAGGAATCATAAATGGATCTGGCGAGAACATCATCGTTACAAACAAAGAAGGCATTATTTTAAGAGCTGTAAAAAACAGCGAGGAGATGTATGGGATTACATCAGAGGAGCTGGTTGGAAAGTCCGTAAGAAAGCTTGAAAAGGAAAAGATTTTTAATCCATCTGTTACTCTTCGCGTGCTCGAGCAAAAAGTGCCGGTTACCTTTATGCAAAAAACAGGTACAGGAAAGAGCATTATGACTAGAGGCATCCCCATCTTTGATGAACAAAATGAAATCTGTTTTGTCATCAGCTTTTCACATGATAGGACTGAGATTGAAAATTTGAAAAATGAGTATGAAAAGCTCCAGCTGAAAATGAAGCAATACAAAACAGAAATCGCTCAGCTGAGAAACAAAGAAAGCAAGCCTGGCGCTGTTGTTATTAATAGTAAAACGATGCAAACTGTTTGGGAACTCGTAAACAAAGTGGCCCGAAGCGATGCCACAGTGGTGCTCCAGGGTGAATCCGGAGTAGGAAAAACAGTTTTTGCAAAAGCGCTGCACGAAGGAAGTGAACGGAAAAGCCAGCCCCTGATTGAGGTCAATTGCGGTGCGATCCCTGAAAGCCTCTTTGAATCAGAAATGTTCGGCTATGAGCCTGGCGCCTTTACCGGTGCTGCAAGCAAAGGGAAAATTGGCCTTATTGAACTTGCCGATGAAGGAACATTATTTTTAGATGAAGTTGGAGAACTCCCCCTGTCAATTCAGGTGAAGCTGCTTAAAGTGCTGCAGGAAAAGAAGGTTACCAGAATGGGAGGAAACCAAATCCGTAAGGTTGATTTTCGGCTGGTCGCTGCCACGAACCGCGATCTGAGAGCAATGGTACAGGAAGGAAAATTCCGTGACGATTTGTATTATCGGCTCCATGTTGTACCCATTGCAATCCCGCCCCTCCGCAGCCGGAAAGAAGATATTCATCAATTAACAGAAGCTTTTTTAGCCAAATTCAATAAAAAATACAAAACAGACAAAACGATCAGCCCTGCTGCTGTTGAAGCATTTTGGCAGTATGATTGGCCGGGAAATGTACGGGAATTGGAAAATCTTATTGAAAGACTGGTCGTAACGCTTGAAAAAGAAACGATTCTACATGAGCATCTGCCTTTTGGCACACAAGATATCAAAAAGCTTCCCTATGATTCTATCCAGTCCTTTCAAGAAAAAGCGGGATCCTTGAAAGAGGCGTTAGAAGAGGTAGAAAAGAGCTGGCTTTCCCACGCCTGTAAACAATGCCATTCAACGTATGAAATTGCTGAGTATTTAGGGTTAAGCCAGCCAACGGTTGTGCGCCGTTTAAAAAAATATGCAATTCATTCAAAAATGAATCAATGATCCAAAATTGAATCATTTTCAAATGTTTTTTGATTCATTTCTGAATCAAGTGACTTTGAAAGAACTGATTTTCATAGTTGGCATGAAACTTGCTGTATATATTCCTGAAAGCGTTTTATTCTATCCTACTGGTAAAGGGTGACGATAATGGAAAATCAAAAAACATATCAGGAATTGGCGGAACTTGACAAAAAGCATTTTTTGCATCCGACTACCTCTATAAAGCAGCAGCAGGAAAATGGACCAGAGTTTATTTTCGTTGAGGGGAAGGGTGTCCGATTATATGACTTAAAAGGAAGATCAGCCATCGACGGCCTTTCTTCCTTATGGAATGTAAATATCGGCCACGGAAGAGACGAAATAGCACAAGCAGCCTATCATCAAATGAAAACACTTGGATACAGCTCTTGCTTTGCTTCTTTCAGCAATGAGCCAGCCATTAAGCTCGCCGCTAAGCTTGCGGAAATTGCACCAGGTAACTTAAGCGCTGTGTTCTTTACATCCGGAGGCTCGGAATCGAACGACACAGCTTATAAGCTCGCGCGCCATTATTGGATTTTAAAAGGCAAGCCAGAACGGCAGAAGATTATTTCCAGATCACAGTCTTATCATGGTGTTGCGATGGGATCCACGAGCGCAACTGGACTAAAGCCCTTTAGGGACTTTACTAATTCATTAGCACCGGACTTTTATTATGTCGATCATTTTTCCCCTGAAGCGCTTCGGTTAAAAATCGAGGAAGAGGGTCCAGAAACGATTGCGGCCTATATTGCAGAGCCGGTTCAGGGTGCCGGAGGCCTGCACATCGCACCAGAGGGTTATTTTCAAGAAATCAGAACCATTTGTGACGAGTACGGCATTTTATTTATTACAGACGAAGTCATCACTGCTTTTGGCAGGACCGGAGCTTACTTCGGAATGGATCATTATGGTGTTGCTCCTGATATGATGTGCTTTGCCAAAGGAATTACGAGCGGTTATGCCCAGCTTGGAGGCGTTATGATCTCTGCAGATATGCATACGGACTTTATGGAGCTGTCTGAAGGAACACTGCTTCATGGCTATACGTATAGCGGCCATCCAATGGCTTGTGCAGTTGCCTTGAAAAACCTCGAGATTATCGAACGAGAAAATCTGATTGAGAACTCTCGCCTGATGGGGATAGAGATGCTGAAAGGATTTCAGCAGATTCAGTCCGAACGAAAAATTGTCGGGGATGTCAGAGGACTTGGCTTAATGGGAGCTGTTGAATTCGTAAAAGATAAACAGACGAATGAACGGTTTGAAGAACCGATCGCACCTAAGGTTGTATCTGAAGCGGCAAAACGGGGGCTTATCTGCCGCTCCGTGGTCTTTGATCATCAGGATACCCTTGTGTTTGCACCGCCGCTCATTATCACTCAGGAAGAAATCAATGAAATGATCACTATTTTAAATGAAGCCATCCAAGCTGCCGAAACCACATTAGCCTCCGCTGCCAATTAAGCGGACACTTAACTTAAGGAGGATCTCATGAATTCAGTGATTGAAGTAATCAACCCTGCAACCCTTACAGTACTAGAATCTGTCCCGAACGGAGGCCGAAAAGAAGCAAAGGAAGCGGCAGACGCCGCTTTTGCTTCTTTTAAAAGCTGGTCAAAGAAAACAGCAGAGGAACGCAGCACACTCATGATGAAATGGCATCAGTTAATTGATGATTCAAAGCATGAGCTTGCAGAGCTCATGACGAAAGAACAAGGCAAGCCTATAAAAGAAGCTCTCGGTGAAATCAACTATGCTAATAGCTTTATATCCTGGTATGCCGAAGAAGGAAAGCGGGTTTACGGCCAAACCATACCTGCTTCTCACTCGAATAAACGGATACTCGTGCAGAAGCAGCCTGTTGGTGTCATTGCAGCGATTACTCCTTGGAACTTCCCTGCTGCCATGATTACAAGAAAAGTAGCACCTGCTCTTGCCTCAGGCTGTACTGCTGTAGTGAAGCCGGCTGAACAGACCCCGCTGACTGCTTTAAAATTGGCAGAGCTTGCTGAAGCTGCCGGAATTCCTAAAGGTGTGCTGCAGGTTGTGACAGGTGATGCTGCGGAGATTGCCGATGCATGGATGGAAGACACCAGAGTCCGCAAGATTTCCTTCACAGGTTCGACTGATGTCGGCAAGCTTTTGATGCGGAAAGCAGCGGATACAGTGAAAAAGCTATCGCTTGAACTTGGTGGACACGCTCCCTTTATTGTAATGGAGGATGCAAATATCGAAAAAGCGGTTAAAGGGTTGATTGCCTCAAAATACCGGAACGCTGGCCAGACTTGTGTGAGCACCAACAGGGTGTATGTCCATGAATCGATAGCCAATTCATTTAGTGCAGCTTTTGTCCAAGCTGTTTCAAAACTAAAAGTAGGAGACGGGCTTAAAGATGGGATCGACATCGGGCCATTAATTGATCATAGGGCTGTTGAAAAAGTAAAAAAGCAGATTCAGGACGCTGTCGATAAAGGCGGAATTCTTGCCTGTGGAGGCGAAAATAAAAACAACTCTCTATTCATGGAGCCTGCTGTCATTACCGGTGCTTCTGATGAGATGATATGCATGAATGAAGAATCGTTTGGCCCGCTCGCACCAATCGCTTCCTTTAAAACAGCGGAAGAAGCCATTGAACGGGCAAATGATACACCATACGGCTTAGCTGCTTATGTGTACACCGAAAATCTGACCCAGGCTTTCTTGATCAGCGAAGAACTGGATTATGGAATTGTAGGAGTGAACGATGCCTTGCCATCTGTTGCACAGGCGCCATTTGGCGGTACAAAACAGAGCGGACTGGGCCGGGAAGGCGGACACTTTGGAATCGAGGAGTATTTGGAGGTAAAATACGTTTCCATCGGGTTATAACATCCTAGAAAAACCGTATTCAAAAAACAGTCAGGGAGGCGAAAATGATTGGAAAATAAAGAAGGACTTCAGAAACAGCTGAAAACAAGGCACATTACCATGATTTCTTTAGGCGGAATTATAGGTGCAGGACTGTTTGTGGGAGCGGGATCTGTTATTAATACAACTGGTCCCAGTGCAGTGGTTTCTTATGCATTTGCCGGCTTGCTTGTTGTCTTCCTCATGCGGATGCTTGGAGAAATGGCCTCCCGCAATCCTGACAGCGGCTCTTTTGCCACTTATGCCCGCGAAGCCATCGGTCCATGGGCAGGCTACACGATCGGCTGGCTTTACTGGTTTTTCTGGGTGATCGTTATTGCTATTGAGGCTGTTGCAGGAGGAGCTATCATCCACGGGTGGATACCCGTTGTTCCGATTTGGGCATGGAGCTTAATTTTAACCATATTGCTAACACTTACGAATATCTTTTCAGTCAAATCCTTTGGAGAATTCGAATATTGGTTTGCTCTTATCAAAATTATTGCCATTACGCTGTTTATGGGTATCGGCCTAGCGATCATCCTTCACCTTTTTCCAGGGATCAAATCGCCAGGGACCTCTAACCTGATCGAGAGAGGAGGCTTTACTCCAAATGGGGCCGGCTCCATTTTCCTTGGTGTAGCCACCGTTATTTTTGCCTATTTCGGTGCTGAAATTGCTGCCATTGCCGCTGGCGAATCGGAAAATCCGAAGAAAACGATTAAAATTGCCATTAAAAGCGTTGTATGGAGAATTCTCATCTTCTATATCGGTTCAGTAGCTATTCTCGTCACATTACTGCCTTGGAATTCTACCACTGCACTGAAAAGCCCTTATGTAACGATGCTCGAAATGGTTCATATACCAGGAGCCGGACTGATCATGAACATCGTTGTTCTGACTTCTGTGCTATCCTGTTTGAATTCTGCCCTTTATACGAATTCAAGGATGATCTTCTCCCTTGCCAAAAGAGGAGATGCACCCAAAAGCTTCTTAAAACTAAGCAAGCGTGGCGTACCAGTAAGGGCTGTTTGGGTAGGCACGATCGTTGCTTTTATAGCCGCCATTTTTAATTTTGTTTCACCGGACAAGCTGTTCTTATTCCTTGTGAATGCGTCTGGTGCCATCGCTCTGATCGTTTATTTAGCCATCGCCATTTCCCATATCATTATTCGGAAACGACTGGAAGCGCACGGCGAGAAGCCCGAACTGAAAATGTGGCTCTTCCCCGGTCTTTCTTACGCCACCATCTTAAGCATTGTTGTCATTCTCGGCTCCATGGCTTTTATCGAATCCATGCGATCACAGCTATTCCTCACTTTGCTGCTGACATCCTTGGTCATCCTTTCCTATTTCTTGTTTAAAAAGAGAAATGAAGCAGCAGCGAGAAACCGTTATGAGGAAAAGCCTTCAAGTACGATTTAATAACTGGATTTTCCATATATTAACCAAAAAAGCTAAACTCTCCATTTGGGTTTAGCTTTTTTGATGGAACGGCTAAAATAGAGCGCGGAAAATATTCTGAATTTTTCAGCATATACTACTTGACGAATATCTAATCCCAGGTATAATTCATAGTATATCAATAGGAATTAACGGATTGGAGGCAGTCAGCATGAGTCTATTTAGCCGTCTATTCTCTGAAAAATGCCCGAAATGCAGCAAGGAACTAGTAACCAGACAATCTAATCAGGCATTCTCGCTTATTATTAAATCTTGCCCTGAAAAGCACTTTGAAAAGGTGTATCATCCTGCGCTTGAAACCTACATTGAAATCGATCAGTAATAAGAAAAGCGCAAGCGCCTTGTTCAGCCCCGACAAGCGCTGGAGGAAAATCCCACAAAGTCCGGTTTTGACTTTGTGGGATTTTCTGAAGCGACCTCGAGGGGCTAGGCGCTGGAGCTGGACATATCAACTTAGAATTTTTTATACTTCTTACCTTTAAATAAATGAGGCTAATTCCAATTGAATATGTCTCTTTGTTTATAAAGGTTCTTTTGTTAAACGTTGTTGTGTTTCACTCTTTTAAGTGCCTTATAGAACAGAATGTATAGGCCACTTTTAAGAAAAGATGCCCCAAAGCAAGGCAAAATGCGTGATAAAAGCTTTTACGAAAAGCAACAATCTCTGCAAAAACAACCTTTATAAAATATCAAACCAGATTTTCACTGCCGTCGTTAAGATTAAAACCGATAAAATCACTTGGAGAACCTTTGTATTGACTCTTTTTCCCGTAACAGCTCCGAGCGGTGAAGCGATCAGGCTTGCGGCAACTACCACAAGCGCAGGCAGCAAGTGAATTTGACCTGTCGTTATTTTCCCTGTCGTCGAACCTATGGAGGAAAGAAAAGTGATTGCAAGTGAAGATGCGATGGTCATTCTTGTTGGTATTTTTAAGATGAGCAGCATAATCGGTACAAGCAAAAAAGCCCCGCCTGCACCAACAATCCCAGCGGCAATTCCAACAGCAAAAGCTAAAGATGAAGCAAGCCATTTATTGAAATTCACACTGTCTAATGATTTTTCATCAAGCCCTCTTTTTGGTATGAGCATCATAATAACGGCCAATAAGGCGAGTATTCCATATACGATATTCACTCCTGTTTCACTCAACAGCTTTGACCCATACCCACCAATAAAACTTCCAGCTAAAACACTGATTCCCATATAAGTAATCAATGATTTGTTTAAATACCCGCCTTTCCGGTAAACGAGTACTCCGCTGATTGATGCAAAGAGCGCCTGCACTGTACTTATACCTGAAACGTCATGCGGGCTGAATGCGGCAAAACCGAGCAGCGCCGGAATGTACAAAAGCATCGGATAATTAATGATGGCTCCCCCAATTCCAAGCATTCCTGAGATAAACGATCCAACGATGCCGATTAAAAATAATGTAAGAATAAGACCTATGCTCATTGGTTTTCCTCCCTGGGAAAAGGGAACCTTAACGGGTTCCCTCCTTTTTCAGCCTTTTTTAATCAAAAACTTCAATACACTGTTATCCTCTTCCTCTTTCATCATCTCATGCCCGCCAGATTTCGCCCATGCTGCCAGATCATTTTTTGCCCCTTTATCTGTTGCATGAATTTCCAGCACATCACCTGACTTTAGTTCATTGATCGCTTTCTTTGTTTTAATGATTGGCATTGGACATGCTAATCCTTTTGCGTCTAATACTTTTACAGTTTCCATTGTTTAGCTCCTTTCTTTAGGATCTCACAGCACAGCGGTTCGGACCAATTTCCATCTCGCGCTGTTCTTCTTCATCAGGATTGATTTTCCCCAGGTTAGTTTCACGAATTTCCTGATAAGCATTTGGCTGAGGCGGTAAATGTTCTGTTACTAATCTTTTAAAATCCTTCTCATTCTGTATTGATAAACCATGATTTTTTTCAAATAACACACCTAGCTTTTCAGAAATGCTGCCGTCTTCATTGAGTTCTTCTATTGTCATAAAATGAGCAGGCAAAACGATTAAATCAGCTGATAACTGTTTGTACTGTTTATATAACGAATCCCTTAACTGGACAGCTAAATCCTGAGCCATCCCAGCGAGGTCGGGCCTTCCAATTGAATCTATAAAAAGTATATCACCTGAAAGCAAAAATGTTTCATCGATTATAAACGAAGTAGATCCAGCTGTATGGCCTGGTGTAGGCAATGTATGGATTGCCACCGTTGTTCCGTCTATTGTTATTTCATTGCCTTCTTCTAATGATTTGTATTCAAAGGCGGCTCCCTCAGAATCCTTTGAAGGAAGCCAATAGGCGGCTCCGGCCATTTCAGCAAGCTCTCTGCCGCCTGAAATGTGATCTGCGTGAAGATGCGTATCAAGTACCTGCGTAATTGAAACACCCTTCTCTTTTGCAAAAGAGAGATAGTGATTCGTCATTCTTGATGCATCAATAACAGCTGCTTCGCCATTTGACAGGACCATATAGGACAAACAGCCTTTGCCAAGTCTCACAAACTGATAAATCTCTCCTCCATTTTTAAGGCTTCCAGCTTTAATCGGCACAAGGTATTCACTCCATGCCTTCATCCCGCCTTTTAGATAGAAAACATCCAGACCTGCATCTGACAGCATCTCAGCTACCATTATGGAAGACCCTTCCTTTGCACAGACGACTAAAACATCTTTGTTAGAAAGAATGCTATCTAAAATTTCCTCTACTCCATCCAGAAGATCAAAGTAAGGGACGTTCAGATAGTCAAAATTTACCCCTTCCATTTTCCAGTCGTTAAAATCATTTTCGTTTCGCACGTCTAGGATAAATATTTCTTGTTTCTCTATAACTCTTTCAGCAGCTTCTTTAACTGTTAATGGCTGAACCGCCATAAATATACCTCCTCTTATGCTTGTTTTCTAACCATCTTATTAATGGCTCTTTTCTTAAACTTTGTTGCTCATGACCCATTTAGTCCAGCAAACCATCTATAAGGCAAGAACTTTAAGAAAAGATGCCACGAAGCTATTCAGAATGAGTGATGAGAGCTTTTACGAATAACAACAATCGATGGGAAAACAGCCTTATTGATTAACCATTTTTTCCACTGGTCCGCTCCACTCGCTCATACCTGGAATAACATTTGTCACTTTCCTAAATCCTGCTCCAGCAAGCTTTTGAGCAGCCAGGTCACTGCGGTTTCCGGTTCGGCATATCACAAAAATCTCTTCCTCATTGTTAAGCTCATTAAGTCTTTTTTCCAGATCTCCCAATGGCAGGGACAAGGCATTTGGTATATGGCGAAAAGCAAACTCTGCTGATTCCCTTACATCAAGCAAAAGAAAAGCTGAATGGCTCTCCATTTTTTGAAGCAGTTCTTCATTTGTCATCGTATTTGGATGCTTCTTTTCCTGTTTTTCCTCACCGCTTGCTTTGCGGAGATAATGCTTTAAAATGCCTGCCTCGTCAATCGTCCCTAAATATTGATGCCCTATGCCTTCTGCCCATGCCTTTAAATCTGCCGTGGATCCCTTGTCTGTTGCTTGAACCTCTAAAACCTCGCCTGCTTCCAGTCCATCCATGGCCTTCTTTGCTTTCACAATAGGCATTGGACATGCTAGCCCTTTAGCATCTAATACAGCATTTGTATGAATCATCCTATTTCCTCCTTTGTTTTTATACGGGTGGGGGTATATTTTTTAAAAAAATTATTCAGTCCTGCAATTTAAATGAATAAGTTTACGTTCCCTTCCTGAGCTTCCCCTAAATAAGCTGCCACACCTGCATATTCAATTCCGTCTAATAGCTCCACTGATTGCAAACCTAATAAATCCATGGTCATCGTACAGGCAATCAAATTGACTTCTTGTTCCTGAGCCATTTCAATTAATTGCGGGAGGGTCATGGCGTTATGTTTTTTAATAACCTCCTTGATCATCTTTGGACCCATTCCAGCAAAATTCATTTTGGATAAACCCATTTTATCAGCACCGCGAGGCATCATTTTTGCAAACATTTTTTCTAGAAATCCTTTTTTCAAAGTTAATGGCCCATCCTTGCGCAAGGCGTTTAATCCCCAGAATGTATGAAAGATTGTTACTTCATGATCATACGCTGCTGCGCCATTTGCGATGATGTAGGCAGCCATCGCTTTGTCATAGTCCCCGCTGAAAAGAATAATCGTCGTCTTTTTCTTTTGTTCCGTCATGTAGAATTTTTCCTCCTTTAAATGTACATACATATACCGGCATGGGTATGTTATAACTTAAAAAATATACGGATACCCGTATAGGTATCTAAAATAGTAAAAATGAAAGCTCCTCAACACTCCATAATAGAGCTGCTGATGAACTTCATTTATCTACTTTTAATTAACAACTCGACTGCTTCTCTAACCAAATGCTCTGTGCCTTCCCCTTTTTCAATATTCTCACGTACACATTGCTCGAGGTTCGTACTGACAATCACACCCATAATGCGGTCAATAGCGTTCCGGGAAGCGGATAATTGCGTAACAATATCTCTGCAATCCTTCCCTTGCTTCATCATTCCTAAGACGCCTTTTATTTGTCCTTCAACCCGTTTTAGACGGTTGATCACATTTTTATCGTACTCGATCACCTCACCAAACCTCCTTCTTTATCATTTATGCTTAACACGTTATACCCCTAAGGGTATTTTGTCAAGCTTTAAGTACCTTGTATACTTTAACCCTCAAAATGTAAACGCAGATATATCTAGCCAAAATCCTCAAACAGGTATCATTTTCCTCTAATAATAATAAAGAAATTCCTGCTACCGCTTTCACCCCCGCCATGATAGTCCTGCATGAACACATGGCCCGACCATTTAGTTGAAACTGGGGATTTCTGACTTTACATAACAAATGGTTATCGTTAGACTGTATAATCGTGTGAGTGTGCGATTGAAAATAAGAAAGGAGTCGTTTATCAAAATTCATGAATATCGTAAATTTTCGTAAACACAGTGTATTTTTCATTTCCATTCTTTTAGTCGTTATTTTTATTGTATGGGGCGGATTTTTCACGGAAAATTTCAAAGGGATTACGGACGTGGCTTATAAATTCATCATCGATGATTTTGGTTGGGTTTATACTGGTACAGCCTTTTTCCTTGTTATTTTTTCTGTCTACCTGTTATTTTCAAAATTCGGTGATATTAGGCTCGGCAAAGATTCTGACAAACCCGAATTTAAAACTGGCTCATGGCTCGCGATGTTATTTGGAGCCGGAATGGGAGTCGGCATTGTATACTGGGGGGTTGCGGAACCTGTCACCCATTATATGAATCCTCCATACGGAAAGGGCTTCACAGATGCCGCAGCTAATACAGCGATGAAGTATTCCTTTTTCCATTGGGGTCTTCAGCCTTGGGGAATATATACCGTCATCAGTTTAGCGCTGGCCTTTTTCCAGTTTAAAAAAGGACTCCCAGCCGCAGTTAGTTCTGCTTTTTATCCGCTTTTAAAGGATAAAATCTATGGACCAATCGGTAAGTTCATCGATATCCTATCCGTATTTGCTACCGTTTTTGGTATTGCTACCTCGCTTGGACTTGGAGCGATGCAGATTTCAGCAGGTATGCATGCCCTTACTGGAACACCTGACTCCGTAATTGTTCAAATTATTGTTGTGGCAGCAGCAACCTTATTGTTTATCCTTTCAATCAGCACTGGACTTGAAAAAGGGATTCAATTTTTATCAAATGCAGCGATTCTTCTTTCCTTCTTGATCATGCTTTTGGTTATGATTCTTGGACCAACTTTAACTATATTTGAAGTCTTTTTCAATTCTATGGGCAGTTATCTGACGGACTTCGTTCATATGAGTCTGCGTTTTCAGCCATTTGGAAATAACAAATGGATTGGGGACTGGACGCTTTTCTACTGGGCATGGTGGATCGCATGGTGTCCATTCGTAGGAATGTTTATTGCCAGGATTTCAAGAGGAAGAACGATCCGCGAATTTGTCATAGGTGTACTGTTTGTTCCGACAGTCGGTACATGCCTCTGGTTCGCCACTTTCGGAGGGGCAGCTCTTGACATCATTGCAAACATGGGTCATCAGGAATTAGCGAAATCCATTGCATCAAACGTATCCTTGTCCATCTTCAATTTCTTTAATTATCTGCCTGCAAGCTCATTGCTTAGTGTCATTGGCTTTGCAGTTATTGCGATTTACTATGTTACAGTAGCCGACACGTCATCTTACGTTCTAGGTATGCTGAGCGAAAGAGGAAAATTAAACCCTAGCACGAAGATCAAAGTCACTTGGGGAGTTATCCAATCTGCAGCAGCCGTTGTCCTTCTGCTGGCCGGAGGGCTTGAAGTTCTGCAGACCGCATCTCTTGTAGCTGCATTCCCTTTTGCCATCGTATTGCTCTTTATTTGCTGGGCATTATTTAAAGGACTGAAATCGGAGCTGAAAGAAACGCACCGATTAGAAAAAAAGACAGAAAACTTAAAGCAGCAAGAATCCATTTCATAAAAAGCATAGGTCAATTGCACAGAGAAAAAGCCTCGAATAATTTCGGGGCTTTTTTTTATTACCCATTTTAAAAATCTAAGTAAACTCTATACATTCTTTTACCTGAAGATCGAGTTTTATTGAGAGTTTTATGATTATCAAATATTCACAATTTTGTAATTAAATAGTTTGGACCCTAAATAATAGGGGTATTAATTTGTAAAAATTCCTGTAGGAGAGATTGCCATGAAATATATAAATGTAGGGAAAGAACGCATTCGCTTTGACTATGTAGGAAGTGAAGAGTATGAGCACGTGCTCTGCTGTCTGCAATGCGGTTATGAATTTAGAGTTCTTTTAAATAGACCATCTTTTTCATGCAGCTTATGTGGCAATCTCAATTCAATTAAAGAGGTAAGTTCTTTTAAGGTTATAGGCTGTATTGAACCGCATCGTGTTTCACAAACCGCCTAACATTCATTTAAATAAAAAGAAGCAGGGTACTTTTTAAGTACCTGCTTCTTCGATTTTGATTGTCATTCCCGCTGGGAAAAGTACTCAAGTATGTCAATTCCGCTCATCAGTACTCTCGCGTACAATCAGGAAAGAGGCTGCTCCCAGAAGAAGGATTGGGTTAGCCTCTTTCTTAATAACCTGATTCAAAAGGGAATTTTTATTCTCTTACATCTATTTTATAAATATCTGTCTCATCTATTAATTACAAATAAAACAGGAGGCCGACAGCAATAAAATCTTTTGTTTTCAAATTCGTGCTACAACTCTCGGAGGATTAATATTAGGCAAAGGTTTTCTGTTTGTAGATTTGATTAGATACACAGCAGGGATTTTAATTAATACCCTCCTGGATAAGAGACTGCTCTGGTTTTTATTCCGAAGATAAACCGTTAAATCTCCTCAAACATTTTCTATTGATGGTTTAATTCAACCTTAAATAAGAGATAAAATCAGTAATGGATAAACGATATCCGATGGAACAAATTCCAGACGCTAATAGATATGTAGAGAAAGGTCACAAAAAGGGAAATGTGGTCATAACCTTGACTCGTGACCACATTATAATTATACTGGTACAGCTCTTTTCATGAGAGGGTTTCAATCCTGCTTGTCGAATATATTCACCGATATCTTTTATTGAAAAGAGTGATGAGTTGAAAGTACATCGTATGGAAGCCTTTAGCGATGGCGTATTAGCTATTATTATTACAATTATGGTACTGGAATTCAAAGTTCCAGAGGGACACGATTGGAAGTCTTTGTTACAGATAGCTCCTAAGTTTTTGAGCTATGCTTTCAGCTTTGTTTATATCGGAATATACTGGAACAACCATCATCATCTTCTTCATACGGTTAAAACGTTGAATGGAAAGATCATGTGGCTAAATGCCCTGCTGTTATTCTGGTTATCCCTTATTCCTTTCTCTACAGCGTGGATGGGAGAAACCCGCTTTGCTCCAACGCCTACGGCATTGTATGGGATCATGCTATTGTTCTCTGCTATTTCCTATGGATGCTGCAGCGATCCATTATCAAACAGCATCACACTGATTCGCCTATTGTCTCGGCAATGGGAAGAGACTTTAAAGGAATTGTTAGTATAGTGCTTTATCTGTTCTCGATTTTGACCGCATATCTCAGCCCATGGGTGTCTTGCTTTTTCTTCGTATTGGTCGCGGGAATCTGGTTTGTTCCTGACAAGCGGATTGAGCATGCATTGAAGGGTGGAGCGACTAGTTCTTGTGAGTAAGTATTAGCAGTCCACAGCTGAAGGACACGCTGGGGGCTTTTCATGCTATCTTTTGTAGAGTAATCGATGATCGGTTTCACTAGATGTTTGGAAACACAATTATCCATACAACTTGATCATTTGGAAGGCATTTGTTGGCAGAGATGTAAAGTCCTATCTATATGCTTAGTGAAAATGGTTTCAATTGCAGCAAAGGACACTAAGTTAGCGAAATATAAAGCCTGTATCTTAGCTTACCGAGTAATCATTGATAAAGGCTATTTTAAAACATATTTCTTGTGCAACTAATAAGAGATGATGCTTTACTTGAAAGGAATATACAAATTTACCTTTTCTTCTTTTTTGAATTGTCTACAGTCGCTTTATTTTTGCTAACGCTTTCAAATATAACTTTCGCATGAACATTTTTTTCATCGATATTCGTAACATCTGAAACTTTTCCTTTGCGGCCTTTAATTTTTATTTCTTCCCCAATGGATGGAACACGTTTAAACAGCTGACTTAATACAATATTTCTGTCGTCAAAAAAATGGACAGTAAACATCTTCGTCTCACCTATTTCATATGGTATGAGTTACAAAAAATGCTCAAATTATTACCTTCATATAAAATATAGGATCATCGTTAGATTTAGAACAAAAAAGTGTTATACACAGCCGATTTTGAATGGACACTTCGTTTGCTCATCAACTGCCACAGGATATGTGCGTATTCACTGCGCTTCTAAGAGAAAGAAGGCGTACTTCCCCATGTGAATCGGGATGAACACGGCAATCATAAATACAGCAAGGGAGACATGGAATGGATCGAAACCGTGCAGGTGTTGCGCTCAACCGGATTGTCTCTGAGAGAAATCAAAGAATATGTGGAGCTCTATCAGGCAAGGAACTAATGGCGCATCAGAAAGAGAAAGTAGAGCTGCAAATCGCTCGGTTGATGAAAACACTCGAGAAAATCAACTATAAGATGGCGTTATTTGATGTCCAGGAAAAGGGAATTGACAAGCTTCCGTAGGGTGTATTTGCAAACTGAAGATTTTTCTGCTCCTTAAAATAAACATAAACTTGGCAATGATTAATAAGCTCCGAATCGGCTTGAATGGAAATCCCCATTTGCCGATTGGGAGCTTTCTTATTGACTCTTTCTGCCCGTTACTTCAATAACAAAGAAGACCACCGTGGTAATAAATGACTCTTACTATTCTATATGCCCCTTAAATGAAACTGGACGCATTCCTTATTAAAGAAACGCGCCCTTTTGTTGAGGAATTTTATATGGACTAAAACTGGTTGATTATTCTTACATACTTCTCGTACCATTTTTCCCATTCCCCTTTTGGGAAATCCATGTATTGACCTTCCAGTACAGCACTAAGCATAATTAGACATACATGCCATCCAGATAAATCTTTTGGAGTATGATCACTGAGGGTAGGGATATATTCTTTTAATACTAATAAACAACCATTATCTTTAGGAGATAACTCGAATCGAACCCAACCTTCTCCCCATTCATACTGCAAGTAAGATTGTTCTTCGAAATCTAAGATCGAAATATCGAAAGAGTTACCTGTGCCGTCATTCATATTGAACTTAATTATTCCGCCTTTTCGAAGGTCCACAACTTCTAAGTTTGGCATCCATTTTTGCAATTTATCATTCTGTGTTAATGTAGCCCAAACCTTTTCAACTGAATGATTTAGTGGTCGATTATATGTGGCTATATAGCCCTCCTCTTTCTTTTCTACAACTGCTAGCATACATTACTCCTCCTCATCTAATAATTGTTCTAGGGTATCTAACTTATCTGACCAGTATTTTCGATAAGGTTCTAACCAGTTATCAATTTCTGCAAGAGGTTCCGCATTCAAATGATAAATATGTTTCTGAGAATCCTTATTGATAATCACTAGCCCTGCATCCCTTAATTTTCGAAGGTGTTTAGAAACCCCTGGCTGGCTTAATTGTGTACACACAACTAATTCTCCTACAGACCTTGGTCGTGCTCTAAGAAGGTCTATAATTTTTCTCCGGTTTTCCTCAGCTATAACTTCAAACAAAGTTGTGGTGTATTTTCCCTCACCCATATTTATCACATTCCTACAGTTAATCTATAACCACACGGTTATATTACCGATTGGAAATATAAAAGTCAAATTATTTATCATACCAATAATAGATTGATTCAGTTATTAAACAATCTAGCACTATTCAAAAAGACGCACTTGCTCAAGAATTGCGCCCGATTGTGGAAGATCCTTTTTTTTTGAATAGTATCGTTGTACTGCGCAATGGCTTTTTGGCTTTTTAGTAAAAGAAAAAGACGATTACTTTTGAGGTAATCGTCTCCTTAATAGGTATATTGCGAGTATCGTTGCCCTACGCTAAAAATAACAAGACATCTAAGATACAATTATGGGATTTAAAGCAACAGATTGGTTACATAGACAAAATAATTATTATATTATTCAATTTTGCTCACATTGGACATGGAAATTAATATATTCTTGGTTGCCCACTGGACATTCTCCACCACTTACAAATAATATACTATCCATTTGTACGAATCGTAAATAAGCGTTTTAGGTTGTCATCAATAAATTTATTATCGGTACTGTTAATTCCACGGCCGGCAAAATGCCCCCAGATGGATTCAATGGGATTAAATTCAGCATTAGATATAAGCTTAGCCTCATATTCGTTATTGTCCGCCGTGCAGAAGAGATCCGTGCTCCCTGGCATGACACAGGTAGGCGCTTTTATGTTTTTGAGAGCCTCATCAAAATCTCCGTTATATACGGGGTTTGCGCTAATATCTGCATGTTGCCCTGTCCATAACATGGCTAGGACGTTGTGAGGATCCATACTCATAAAACTATTTTCCCAAACTCCAACCGCAAAATCTTCCAATGTGTCAAATCCCAGTTCACGATAAAGTTCTTCTTTATAAAAGGCCTGTGATAATCCCCATCCTGCATAGACACGGCCAACTGCACGCATGTCTTCAGAAGTCAACTGGTTTAGCTTAGTAGAATCCGAGCCAACTGAGGCCATGAGGGCTGCCTTCATTCCATCGAGGACCACATACGTTTGCGGCCAAGTCTTTGCATTTCCACAGAAAGATGCAATTCGTTCGACCATGTTAGGATAACTTACCCCCCATTGGAATGATTGAAGACCTCCCATTGACCATCCAACTATGAGAGCAATCTTCTGAATGCCGAATTTTTCGGTCACTAGTCGATACTGTAATTGAACGTTGTCATAGATGGTTACCTGCGGAAAATTAGCCTTGTCGAATGGTGCAGGCGTATTACTTGGAGATGAAGATAATCCGTTCCCCAGCAGATTTGGAACGATAATGAAATATTTCTGAGGATCTAGTGCCATGCCGTTTCCAATCAACCATTCATTCTGAACATGCTGGTCGCCAAAAGCCGTTGGATAAACGATGACATTATCTTTCCTTTCATTCAATTTTCCATAAGTCTTATAAGCAAGAAAAGCACTTGGTAACGTTACTCCGGATTGCAAGGTTACATCACCTAAATTAAAAATCTCATAATCATCCATTGATTTGTCACTCCTTTCTAAATGAAACACAAACATTTAGAATGTATGTATTTCTTGTTATTAAGTATAAAACTGTGTTACCTTCAACAAAAGTGAACAAAATTGAAAGTAGTATACAATAATATTGAAAGTTAAAGGGGGGATACCCTCCAACGTCACGATGCAAATAAAAGCATTGGAGGAAGAGCTTGATGTTCGTCTCTTTGATCGTTTGGGCAAGCAGCTCGTTCTCACAACTGCGGGTAAACGTTTTTTAACTCACGTCCAGGACATTCTAAATAAATTGAACGAAGCTCGCAGCGTCGTACATGACAATGAAATTCTAAGCGGTACCCTAACGATCAGTGCCAACGAGGTTGTTTGCGCCTATCGACTTCCAGATGTCTTTAAACTTTTTCGTTCGCGGTATCCGGGAGTTCGTCTTATCTTCCGCTCCGTTCCAAATCAACAACTCAAACAAACGCTCTTTGAGGGAACCTCGGACGTCGTCTTTATACTGGACGAACCCATTCGATCAACGGGACTTGCAGTGGAACCATTGACGGAAGAAACTTTTCGCTTTTTCGCCGCTCCAGTTCATCCACTTGCGAAACAAACTGTATTACAGCTTGAAGATTTTCACGGAGAAGTGTTCCTAATTAATGAAAAGGGTTGTCCATATAGAACCATGTTTGACCGAGCATTTAAGAAAGGAGATATTGATAATATCTCGTCTTTAGAGTTTCAAAGTGCCGAAGCCGTTAAACAATGTGCAATTTCGGGAATCGGTATCGCCTTTCTTCCTGAAATAGTAACTGAAGCCGAAGTTGAACTGGGCGAACTTGTTGCTCTTCCATTGCGAATCCCAGACTTGCATGTATATACACAGATGTCATGGCATAAAGACAAGTGGCTTTCACCCATTATATTATCTTTCATAGAAGCAGCAAGGGAGGTTAAGGCTATAGAGGAGGAGAATAAGATCGTTTAAACTATTTAGACATATTTTCCTAAATTCTTTGTTATCTAATGGGTACTTTCTATCAGAAAACTCAATACCTACACATTAGAAAGGCATCATGGTTCTAAGATGCCTTTTTCATATGCCTCTATAAATAATGATTTAAAAACGCCTATAACATATATTAAGAGCTTTCCGACGATGATGTTAACTAATATGTAAAATCTATCACAGAAAAATATAACCTCTTTACTTTAAAATGTGTTCTTTCATTCATAAACGAAATATTTAATGCGCAGTATTTAGTCTACTACGTAATAAAAGAGTTATCCCACAATATGGCCCGATTGCGGAACAAAAAATAACCTTGCCAAGACTTCAACAGAATTATTATCAATCTTTATATTAAATAAATCATTTTTGTTTTAAATGATCATTCTTATTTATTAAACTACAATTAAAAATAACCTTGCTTAAGCCAGAAAACCCCTTCTATTTTTACAGAATAGAGGGGTTTTTGTATCAAATGGCCATAGCTCAAACTCTATGCTTGTTAACAGCCTGCACTTCGTGTAGATGCATGGGTAATAATAAGAGAGAAATATCAAGGAAATAAATTAATAACTGAGGCAATAGATATTTGGCTTCAAAAAAATCCTCATGATGACGTAGGCATAGCATTAGCATCACTAGCAGGGTGTAGTGATATTGCAAAAAAGATTTTACTTGAAAAAGTACAATGTTCTAGTTTCCCACATTGGTCAGCATGGGCATTACTAGAGGGATGGGACATGCAAGATGAAGATATTGCTGCTACCCTTACTGCGATTGTTAAGGGGTCAGATTCGAATGCTTATAAAATAGGTCATCTAATTCCTAGGATCTTTCAAGATAAGGATATGGCTAGAAGTAAATTAATGCAGTTAATCCAGAGTCACTCTAATATTCGGTTTAGAGAATGTATGGGATATTTCAATTGAAGGTAGTATAAAGGAACATCTATTAAACATAGTTACAAGTCTCGATGAAGACGGCGACTCAATTTTTAGCAACCGAGTTACGGCTATAAATTTCTTAATCCAAAAATTCTCTGAAGATCCTAGAGTCAAAGACCATCTGACATTTGACTTCTGACGAGTAAACCAATAGATGATGACTCCTAAATAAAAAACATAATCCAAGTTATTTGCAGTAAATACCATAACAGGGTTTAAAAAAGAGTAGGTGGCTGAAGTTGATTAATCACTTGAAACCAATGATAATCTAGTTGTGATAAATTCAACATAATCTTCCTTTCTGTGCTCAATATCTAAAAAACATAATTGAATTGCTTGTAAAACAAAAACTGTTTTGACCAAGATAACAGAAAACGTAGTTTGCTTTTGGGATGCTTGAATTGATAAAGGACAACAAGATCTATGGACCAACCAGAAAGGATGAAAAAGTCAATCTTTGATGAATACAAGAAGGAAGATTTTGACTAACCTATCTGTTATGAGATGGAGTTTAACCTGTCGGAAAAGATATAATATAGCATATTAAGAAAAGACAACCAAAGGACAAAAAAAACCTGTACAAAGCGTATCCAAGTCATGTTTTTTGGTATTCTTTCCTTATCCTTTTTATCTATTGCTCGTTCTGCGGCTTCTTTTGCGGAGTAGTCCGCATACTAATGAAATCATCATTTTAATTACTTATAGGTAGCTTGACCGTAAATGTACTTCCAACCCCTAACTTGCTCTCAACCTCTATCGTGCCTCCGTGGCTTTCGATAATTTCCTTGGCTATGGACAATCCCAATCCTGCTCCTCCCGTTTTCCTTGAACGCGCCTTATCAATTCGATAAAACCTTTCGAATATTTTATTAATATCATTTTCATCAATACCTATTCCTGAGTCTCTTACTTGTAATACGCCCCAATTGTTTTGAGGAAATACTGAAATGAATATGTTCCCTGAATCATAGGTGTATTTAATCGCATTTTCGATTAAAATTATCGCTACTTGTCTAATTTGATCAAGATTCCCCTGAACTTTAACATTTTCCTCTATAACGCTAGAAATATCGATGCCAGGCTGCAGGCTTAGAATTAATTCCTGTTTTACCTCTTCAATAACGGATCCAAGATTTAAAAAGCTTCTTTTGATATATGGTGAATCCGTACGCGCCAGAGTCAAAAGTTGGTCGATTAATCGCTGCATTCTCTCGCCTTCTACTTGTAAGGATTTAATCGATTGCTCTAAAATCTCAGGTTCTTTTTTTCCCCACCTTTTTAAGAGATTTAGATGTCCACTAAAAGCGGTAATTGGTGTCCTTAATTCATGGGAAGCATTTGAAACAAAAGCTCGTTCTTTATCAAATTGGTCTTCAATCTTTATTAACAGTGTGTTGAAGCTGTTAGCAAGAATGGTCAATTCATCTGGTCCTTTTAGTATTGGGATTCTTGTTTTAAAATCCATGAACTCTATCATTTTACTGACCGTTTTAGTAATCGTTTTTAAGGGATTAATGGTTCTTTTTGTGACTAGAAAAATTATAATCGAGCCGAGAATGCCTCCAAGAACTGTTGAAATAATTAATACTTTAGAAAGAAGGCTCAAGAAGTCCCAAATAGGTTTCAACTGAGAAATGACGACAATTTTTCCCTTTTCACCGTTTGCTTCTGTCCAAGTGGCAGAACTTTTATAACACAAACCATTTCCTTTGTTAAAGATTACATGTTGAAGCAAGCCTGTATAATTTTCTGTATCTTTTACACTTGAAATATGTTCCCAACCATGAGAACGTGCTATAGTTTTCCCTTTTGAATCTATAATGTCCACGTAGTAATTCCCGTAATTGGGGTATAGAAGATTATCTATGGCTTCCTGCCAATCGATTTGTTTTTCAAGGGATGCTTTAATTAGTTGGCTTTGCAATATATAGGTATCTTGTTTTGTGTTATTGATTAAAAAATAGCTCGCTGCAAATAGTATAATGCTTCCAATGATGACCATGATTACAAATAAATTCAAAATGTAAAATCCAGTTAATCGAACCGTTAGTGAGTTCGAAAATCGCAACTTCATCCGACTTTTCAAAACAATGCCTCCAATTGCATATCTATCAACTTTCAGTTTCAGGTCTGAGAACATAGCCCACGCCACGAATTGTATGGATTAATTTCGTACGATAATGGCGATCTAGTTTGTTTCTTAAATAGCGGACGTACACATCGACCACATTCGTTCCTCCATCAAAGTCATAACCCCACACCTCAGATAGAACTTGATCCCGGGATAACACGATGCCTTGATTTTTTATTAGAAAATACAAAAGATTAAATTCTCTTGGTGTGAGATCAATTAAAACTCCTTCACGAGTGACTCTTCGTCCCAAGAGATCCATGTCAAGGTCGGCGACCCGTATAAATCCTTCTTGATTCTGATCGATTGGTTTATAACGACGAGTGACAGATCGAATCCGTGCAAGCAGCTCTTCAATGTCAAATGGTTTGGTGATATAGTCATCCGCACCTGTATCCAATCCTGCAATTTTATCTCCCAGATAATCTCTAGCGGTAATAATGATAATGGGAACTGCACTTTTCTTCCTGATTCTGCGGCAGATTTCAAGTCCATCGAGCATCGGTAGCATCCAGTCCAATAAAATCAGATCCCAGTCTTCTTTTTCAAATAAATTGAAAGCTGTTTTTCCATCAAAAGCAACGGTTACATCGTACCCTTCATGAACAAGCTCCAATTCAATAAACTTTGAAACATTTTCTTCATCTTCTGCTAGCAAGATTTTTAATTTATCCATAATTGACACCTCATTAAAAAATCCTTTCAGATACTATTCTACACCTTTTTAATGGAAACAAATGAAAGACGGATAGGAATATTCTCAACGATTTCTCATTTCTCTTTTCTTACTTTCTTATCCACACCCTGTATGCTCTATTATGTTAAGAAATCCTTTCACTTTCTTAAAATAGAGCAGGAGGTAAAATGAATGTTTAAACAAACGACTACAGCGATTGGGTCGATTTTATTATTGTCTTCTCTTGCTGCTTGCAGTGGACAAAGTACTGCTGGCAGTTCTCAGAACCAAGCTCCAGCCCAATCTCAAACGAATCAAAATGGTACGCAACCATCAGCAGAAAAACCTGTTGCACAAGAAAAAAATCCATTGGGTGATATTTCGGATTCTCAGGCTTTTGTCGATTTTACCTCACAAAAAAACACTTATTCTCTGGTCGTTCCGGAGGGTTGGGCACGTTCTGCGAACGCAAATAACGTTCAATTCGTTAGTAAACTGGATGGCGTCAAAATTTCAGAGGAAATACCGTTTGCCTCAACGCTAACTGTTGATGACGTTAAGACAAATTGGATTCCAAAGTTACAGAGTAATGAAAGAGCGGTAAATGTAGATAGTATTACGAAAGTGCATCTTCCTGTCGGGGATGCCGTTCGGATTGTTTACAGCTCAAATTCAGAACAAAATACAGTTACAGGCAAGCAAGTTCGATTAGAAAATAATGCATATCTATATCAGAAAAATAACACGTTAGTCATTTTATCTTTATGGGCTCCATTAGGATCAGATAATGTAGATCAGTGGCGAAAAATGTCAACGAGTTTTAGGTGGAAATAAGATGGATGTATTAACAGCTCATGAACTATATCGTTTTTATCATGCTTCTGAAGAGGAAATAATGGCGCTACGCGGTATTAGTCTATCTATTAAAAAAGGGGAATTCCTTGCCATCATGGGACCATCAGGAAGTGGGAAATCAACTCTGTTGTCTTGTTTAGTTGGGATAGATGAACCGGACGGTGGGTATGTGGAATTGGATGGTAGACGGATAACAAGGAGAATGGAAGCAGAGCGGGCAGCCATACGTTCCTCCGAAATCGGTATTCTTCTTCAGACGGGCAACCTGTTTCAGCATCTCACGGTTGAAGGGAATATTCGATTACAAATGAATCTTGCAGCTAAAAACGGGAAACAAACTATTGCTCATCTCCTCGATCTTGTTGGATTAAATCATAGAAGGAAATCTTATCCAAAACAGTTATCTGGTGGTGAGGCAGCGCGTGCAGGACTCGCGGTTGCTCTGTCTAATTCTCCTAAATTGCTGATTGCCGATGAACCAACAGGTGAAGTAGATGCAGAAACAGAAAAGCATATCATACAAATCTTTAATAAACGCAGAGAAGCAGGTGAGTCCACCTTAGTTGCGACTCATAGTGAAGCTTTAGCGAAACATGCAGATCGTATTATACGTTTATTTGATGGGAGGATCATCAATGAAACCTGAATTTAATAGCGGCGGTTCTTCCACTAAATCACAAAAAATTTTAGTCCAAGCTAAAGACATTGGCTGCATATACACAACCGGCGTTAATTCAGTGGAGGCTTTAAAATCGGCAACCTGCCAAATTAAAATGGGTGACAGAATCGCTCTTGTTGGAAAATCAGGAAGTGGCAAATCAACGCTTCTTCAACTGCTAGGTGGTTTAGAAAAACCGACATCAGGTCACTTAGATTGGACATATTTTGAGGAGGATAAGATATCTCCACTACGGCCATTGGGAATCAGCTTTATTTTTCAGATGCCAAGTTTGATTCCATCACTTAACGTATTAGAAAATGTATCACTTCCGTTACTGCTTGCTAATCAACAAAAGAACCAATCAGAAGAACTTGCTTTTTTCCAATTAATGAGATTAGGGATAGACAATTTAAAGGATAAGCTGCCAGAAGAGCTTTCAGGCGGACAGGCCGGGCGGGTGTCTGCAGCACGAGCATTGGTTTGTAAGCCCAAACTCATCCTTGCAGATGAACCAACTGGACAGCTTGATCAGACAACAGCTAATCATTTAATGAAAGTGTTATTAGAGGCATCTGAAACAGAAGGGATATCACTTCTAATTGCAACCCATGACCCCAATGTAGTGAAACATATGGACAAGGTATGGGAAATTGAGCAAGGAATGCTTGAGGTGAAAGAATAGTGTCAACATGGTTACTTTGGTTAAAAGGATTAATAGCAAGCCTAAACGGCAGGTTAATAGGAGCGGTAGCAGGTGTTTCACTCACGGTTGCTTTAATTGCATCATTAGGCAGCTTTATCGTCAGCAGCGATGCGGTTATGACGGAAATAGCCATTAAAGATGTCCCTGTTGATTGGCAGATATTGTTAAATGATAATAATAATAAAGATCAAGTTATATCAGCTGTTAAAAAAGCCACTGGATACACCGCATTGTCCACAGTAGGTTTTGCAGATGTTAAAGGCTTTGAAGCAAAGACAGGTTCAACAACTCAAGTGACTGCTGCCGGGCAGGTGGTTGGGATTGATAGCAACTATATCAATCTATTTCCCGGACAAATCCGGTCACTTATAGGACAAACAAAGGGTGTCCTGGTCGATCAGCAAACAGCTGCGAATTTGCAAGTTTCCGCCGGCGATTATGTATCTATTAGACGAGTTGGATTAGATCCAGTAAAAATAAAGATTGATGGAATTATTACGATTCCAAATGCCGATTCACTGTTTCAAAAAGTTGGTGCACCGCAGGGAGCCCAACTGCAAGCACCACCTGATAATGTGATTCTTTTACCATTAGATACCTGGAATCAAATTTTTGAACCGCAATTGAAAAACAACCCTTCCTCTGTGCATACTCAGTTACATGTAAAAATTAAGCACCAATTATCACAAAATCCAGACACAGCTTATACTCAAGTAAACCAACTTGCCAAAAATGTTGAAGCTCAAATTGCTGGTAGTGGGGTTATCGGAAATAATCTTGCAGCCAGATTGGACGGGGTTCGTTCGGATGCACTCTACGCCTATGTCCTGTTTATTTTCTTAGGACTTCCAGGAGCCTTCTTAGCGATTCTATTAACCATTGCGGTGGTCAATTCTGGTCGTACCCGTCACAGAGAGGAACAAGCCTTATTAAGAGTAAGAGGCGCTTCATTAAATCAAATTCTGTATTTCCGAGTAGCCGAAGCGCTTATTATAGGAATCGGCGGAATTGTAATCGGAATGATTTTAACCTTTATTCTTAGTCATTGGATGACAGCCGCTCATATCGCGATGGACTCAACACTGTTGCTATGGCTAATAATATCATCTGCTATTGGTTTAATCCTTTCCTTAGCTGCAGTCCTTATACCAGCTTGGCAAGATACTCGCAATACCACCGTTTCAAGTAGGAAGGTAGTGGGGCGGCTTAAAAAACCATTATGGCAAAGGTTATACATTGATATTCTATTCTTGTTAATTGCAGGAGCATTTTTCTGGAGGTCGGCGAGCACAGGGTATCAATTGGTGATGGCTCCTGAGGGTGTTCCACAGACGTCTGTAGATTATACAGCATTTATTGCACCATTTTTCCTATGGGTTGGGGGTTCATTATTATTCATGCGTTTGCTTTACAAATGGCTTGGTATTAGGAACCTTATTTCAGTTCTTTTAAAGCCCATTTCAAAACAGTTGTCTAATGTGGTCTCCTCATCGATCAGTCGCCAGCGTCTATTAATCGTAAGAGGGATTATCTTAACTGCACTTGCCTTCTCATTTGCTGTCTCGACATCCGTTTTTAATTTAACCTACAATGTTCAATCACATGTTGATGCTGTGCTTACAAACGGAGCGGACGTAACAGTTACAGCAACAACGAATAATCCGGCAACTTCCAAGTTGTCAGACTTAAAGGCAATACCAGGAGTTGTAAAAGCAGAAGCAATGCAGCACCGGTATGCATACGTAGGAAATGACCTACAAGATATATATGGGATAGACGCGAAACAAATCTCCGAGGTAACAAGTATGTCAAATGCTTACTTTCAAAATGGGGATGCAAGCCAAACGCTATTAAATCTGGCTAATACTACTGACGGAGTTCTAGTGTCTGAAGAGACAGTTAAAGACTACCAACTTAAAAAGGGAGATATCATCAAATTACGCTTGCAGAATGCAAAGGACCACCAATACCATGTCGTTCCTTTTCGATTCATTGGGGTTGTAAGAGAATTTCCAACAGCTCCTAAGGATTCCTTCTTAGTTGCAAACGATTCTTATGTTAGTCAAATGACTGGTATAGATGCAAAGGAAACGATATTGTTAAAAACAAACATGGATGCTGTGTCAATTGCTGATAAAGCAAGAAAAATAATATCCGGTATTCCTGGGGCTAAAGTCAATGACTTAAATTCAACCCAAAGTATTATAAGCTCTGGATTAACGGCGTTTAATTTACACAGCTTAACAAGCCTTGAGCTTATTTTCTCCATTTTATTTGTTGCAGGAACAGCAGGCCTAATTCTTGCGTTAGGACTTAATGAGAGACGAAGGACTTTCGCCATTCTAAGTGCATTAGGAGCCAAACAAAATCAACTAGGCGCTTTTCTATGGAGCGAAGGGGTTATGGTTCTCATACCTGGAGGAATAATAGGAACACTACTTGGCTTTGGTATTGCACAGATGCTAGTTAAAATGTTAAAAGGTGTATTTGATCCACCACCAGAAACATTATTTATTCCATGGGGATATTTATGGTGTCTTATGATCTTTGCTACAATATCGATGGTCATTGGTGTGGTAAGTTCAATCTATATTTCACAAAAGCAAGTTACAGAAGACCTTCGAGGTTCATAAAAAAAATATATAGGAAATGGGTAACTTAAAAAATAAGAAAAGGTATTGGTTTTGTCGAAACCACTTTTATCTAGGACAGTATCCGTAGGAAAACCTTTCATCCTACGGATACTCATATATAAAGCTATCTTGTATTGAGATGGCTTTTTATATATTTTTAAAATTAGATTGAAGACACAGCTCCGAACTATAAACAGTATACTAGGTGGGACGTCAGTGTTTAGTATAATATTGCAATTTTGATGCAGAAAGGTAATGTTTATGCAGAATCGAACAGATCAAGAGAGTTGACCCAAAACAAACCAGTACACGAAACGGGGACAACAGCGGATTATGATTCGCAGTTGATTATTATCTCACTTTCTTTTGTATCCAAAGAAGAGCTCAGTCATCCTTTGAGAGAAATCCTTTAACGCAATTGTTGCAGAATCCATTCGATAATACTGATGTTTAATTGTTTCAAGTATCCACGAAGGAATAGGTACGCCATCAACTAAGGGATAAACGTGGTGATAAGCCCATAGCAAATGTTCCTAGCGTTGATCATCTCCAGATTTAACATACTCTGAGACATCAAGCACTTTACCTCTTCCATTTTGTAATAGGACATTTTTCAAGTGAATATCACGTGGATTAAGCCCTTTAGTACGTACAAAATCGCGAGCATTTTCAACGTCAGTAATTACTTGCTTTGGGATATGTTTGCCTTGTAATAGACAATCGTATAACGTAATGCCTGGTTCATAACTAATAACTAAATAGTTTGATCCAGACCCATAATAATGAGCAAAATACTTTGAACCATGTAATTTAGTATAAACGCTCGCTTCAATTTCCTTTTTTGTCAATGCCTCAGATGTGTATACTTTAAATGCAAATGATGGAGTTTCTTGAAATAAAAATACAGCCGCATCTGTTCCAATTCCAATACAATGTAACCCTTGTGTATCGCCCTGGACAGTAACAGGCTCATTGTTATCGTTTGCTAACACTTCAATGCCACAGATAGCCTTTTCAGCATTTTTCCATTCTTCAACGATTTGTGTCATCTCCTTTCCATTATTTAATGAAGTAATCGTGACTCGCGCCAAACTCGTTTTAGTGTGGTAGCTCGCAAACCCACCCGACCCATCTCTAATAGTGACTATGCATTTGCACTTTTCAAACTGTCTATAAAGATTATCCTATAACAGTCCCAACGATAATATACGTTCACATCCAATGTAAACTCCCATGAAAATAAAAAATGAAAAAGGGCATACAAAAATAGACCCAGAAAAACCAGTTTTTTAAAAAAAGGCTGAGCCTCTAGAAAGGTTGATTATTAGGTTGTCTTGTAAATCAATTGAAAGAGACACCCTTCTACATAAAATAAAATCAAATATAAGGCTGGGCTGGCGTAATGACCAAAAAAGGATTAATCTCCCATGAGTGCTACCCCTAAAGGGCGCGACAGTCGGTGGTACACCGTGGTCGTTGGAGTCAGACTAACGGATGGGCTCAAAGGCACCATAGTTCAAAGACCTTCTTCGCCAGCATTAAAACAGTATAGACTGCTAGATTGATTTTCATTCTCCGTGGTGAATCTCCGTTTTTGAGCTTTATGGGTGGCTATCGTGAAAGAAGACTGAACTCATTGAAAATGACAATACTTAAGAAGACCCTGCTCAATCGTTAAAAAAAAGAGGAGAGCGTTAATAAATAAGTCTATGGATTAGCGTCGACTAGATTAAGGTCAGTATTAACACTTCCTAACCATTTTCATTCTCTGTGGTGCTGCGCTGCTTTTGTGCTGCATGGACATACGCCACTCTTGCCAGTCCCTTTTTCAAAAGCTCTTCCTGTACGCTCTTGCCATTCACATAGACGTAGAATAGTAATCTTCCATACTTATCCCGTTCTCCTACATCTTTTTCCAAGGTTCAGGGTTTTTACGTGATGCCGAAATACCACAGATTCTTTAAAGTGACAATAAAATAAACAAAGTGTTCCTCCACAATTGCGCCCTTTCGTATTATAAGGTCATCCAGATTGTTATTTTATCTGGCTGGCCTATTTTTTATAGGCTATTCTTTAGGTAGTCGGGGTAGGACGCATGCGCCCTTGGGACTATTGGTATCAATAGAT
>NZ_JBMKNV010000016.1:0-69440 GCF_049220665.1 Chryseobacillus diguaensis | reverse complement strand
AATTACATCACTTACAAAAACTTCAAATGACATTATTGAAGTTTCTTTGTCATGCATGTTTTTATTATAACATCTTTAATCTGGTATTATTACTTAAAAAGTGTTGACTTATATTAGCTGGTATAATGGATGGAATAGCCTTATTTCTGAAGCAATACTCATTAACTAGTTCAGCGATTCTCTGGCTGTGTTATTAAAAATTAATTGCCGGGTAGTTGGGTACCGCCCCAGCCGCTTACATCGCATTGACCATATTCATTATCACCCACAGCAATCACCGTGCCGTCCGATTTAAGGCCGATGGTATGAGCGCAACCCGCCGCAACTGCTACAATATCGCACCAGTCACTTACATTGCATTGACCATACTCATTCCAGCCCACAGCCGTCACAGTACCGTCCGATTTAAGACCGATGGTATGACTACTACCAACCGCTATCGCCACAATATCGTGCCAGACGCTCACATCGCATTGGCCTACCTTATTTTGACCCACAGCAACCGCCGTGCCATCCGATTTAAGCCCAACAGTATGAAGATAACCCGCCGCAACCCCAACTATGTCGCGCCAGTCGCTTACATTGCATTGGCGGTACCTATTATTACCCACACCCGTCACCGTGCCGTCCACTTTAAGACCGATGGTATGCCAGTCACCCGCCGCGACCGCCACAATATCATGCCAGCCGCTTACATTGCATTCATCTTCATTATTTCGGCCCACAGCTACCACCGAACCATCCGATTTAAGCCCAATGGTACGACACCAACCCGCCGCAACCGCTACAATATCGCACCAGTCGTTTATATCGCATTGGCCATGCTTATTCCAACCCACAGCCGCCACAGTACCGTCTGATTTAAGACCGATTGTATGAGCATTACCCGTGTTCGTCGCCATATGAACATTACCCGACGCTACCGCCACAATATCGAGCCAACCGCTTACATTACATTGGCCATATTTATTATCACCCACAGCAGTCACCGTTCCGTCAGATTTAAGACCAACGGTATGACGACGACCCGCCGCTATGGTATCTTTAGGCCACCGTTTCACCTGTAACGCAGCTTCTTTCGGTGAAATGTAATCCATGTTTTACCTCCTTGAATATCAGCAACCCTGTAGTTACCTGTCAAGAATATAAGTAACTTGTTGCTTGTTAAATGTAAGCAACTGTATGGTTTCGTGATAAAGGAACTATATCTAACTGTCCTTTTAGCTTATTCCATTAAATGGCCCAATTGTTGAATAGAATGACTCGCATTTTTATAAAACTTTATTATTTTTTAAACTACTTTATTGTAAATTAAACAACTTTTTTGTCACTTAACAATACGTAAAAAAACACTTCCGACTCGGAAAGTGCATTGACTTCTGCCTGCATTCTAAAACATATTGGTAAACAGGATTTTCTTTTTCAATCATTAAGGTTTCTCTAAATTCTTTTGCAATTGCTGTTTTTGTAAACACTTTAAAAAAATAATCAATATCGATTAAGTCCCATACTTCTCAGGAAAAATGGACTGCTGAAATAATCCATCATTGTTCAATTCTTGCACCCGTTCGTAATATAAGGTTAGCCAGTTTTTTTTGGTTGACCTTTTTTTATATGGTCTTATCATATCGGTAGTCGGGGTAGAAGTCGCACACGTGGAACTAGATTCCGTTAGCTAAACTGTTTACCCCATACTTGTATAAAATTCATATATACATTGTTTTCGTGTGTCTCTTACATAACCTAAATACCCTATTGTTCTGGGGAAAGTGCGTGGCAATGTAATATCTGAAATTTGGGTGAATTGGTTTGAAAGTTCATTATATAACTCCTCTTCCAAGTCAGGAATAATTGCATAGATAAAACAATCTCCCTTGTATAATGCAGAGATTATTTCAGCAAACTCTGGTTCATTAATATATTTTCATCAAGCAATATTTCCTGTACTTTTGGAAAGCCAGCCATCCAAAACACTCCTTTTTTTTATAAGATTATAGCATTCTCAGAAAGGTAGCTATCTTTTATATATATTTCCATGGATGTCCAGTTCATTATAAAGCGTATTGACATAATGTGTACTAATCCTCTGAATAAAGGAGGTGATACATTATGGGCGAAGAATATGGTCGTGGTCGTGGTTTCGCTTTAGTCGTGGTTCTTTTCATCCTTTTAATTATTGTTGGTGCATCTTGGTCTGGATACTAAAATGACACAAAAGCTAAAACAACAATCTTTCATGTGACAATGCACATAATGCGTCAAATGAAGCGTATAGAGAGATGGACTTTCATCTCTCTTTTTTAATAAGAAAAGAGCCAGTAATGGCAGCCTTTATCTTTGCCTTATTTATAAATCTTATTGATTAACATTTAGTTCAATCAAATTACCATCTGGGTCGGCACAGTACAAATACACTTTTTCTGACTGGTTTTTCAAGGATTTCAACTTCATTCTGTTTTAACCATTAAGAGTGTCACATAGTAGTTCCCGACTCTAAGGGCAAAGTGTCCTTCTCTCCAGTATAGGCTTTACTTACGAATCGTCTGTGAAGAGGGATAACTATCAAGTGAAGTTGATGTCATGTCCCTCTAGTTCATACCATGCACCCGGAAAATCAAAATCAGGACGCTGTATTTCTTTTAAACATAAAGTTTTACCATAGAATTCTTTTGCTCTTTCCAAATTTGTCATAGTAAGAAAGGATGTTGTAGACCTTGCCTGCAATTGTTGGACCCATAAAAATTAATTCAGTACACACTGGCGCCGTGGTGAATTTTGGTGACACGTTTTACATTTCTCCTAAGACAACCACAAAAACTGCATCAGGCTCAGGTGGAGCGAATGTTGGGGATTTTTGGGTTTTGAATAACGGAATCAGTGCGACTAACCAGATTGACCAAGATCTTTCAGACCAGAATATTGGAGGAAATTCTTAATAGGCTCTCATGCTGAATAAATTGGCATTGCTATGATACATTAAAAAAATAGTATAAAATTAAATGGTTGCAAAAAGGCTTCAAGCTAGTTACGAAAAAGTAGTAAAAGAATGGACCAATCTCTCTCTTTTTTGTTCAGGAGTTTCTTTGTTGTCTTGCATATAAACACCGCTATAAATTTTTTAAACAATCATTCCTTGTTGATTTTTACCACTATAATTCATAAACCTTATTACACAATCCTGCCCCGTTACTTCTATAAGAAAATGATTCTTTGCTGTGGCAAACATATGTATATGCCGTGATCGGTAATGGCGGGTTTGTCCACCTGATTTACTTTTTTATCCACTCCTTTATTTTCTCCCGTGAGTTCACATGCAGAGTCATTGGACTTCCAAAACGTCATTTTGCCTCTTCCGCAGCCAATATAATCATTTTCGTCTTTATAAATGCACTCAATTTCTCTCCCGATGCCTGCGTCTTAAAGAAATTCTTCATAATAAGTACTTCATAAGCTCGTACTCCTCATATTAGCGGTACCATTAGTATTCAATTTTGTTTGAGATTCTACCTCCATCAATAAACCAATACAAAAAGACGCACATACTCAAGAAGTGCACCTGATAATGGAATAACGACATATTTATAATCAACTTACATTAGCACTTCTTCTTCAGCTAAAGCCCTCGAAGCTTAACAATCAAACAGGAAAATAAAGTCCCTTGCCTCCTATAGGTCGTATACTGATTTGTTCAACCCCAGTTATCAATGACCTTCCACGTTTCCCGTCTGCCATATCAGGGTTATACGATGTTGGCAAAATAAATTATTATCTACTGATAAATTTTTTCACCTTTTTCAAGCATCATTATGAATTGTTGAATTCGTTTCATTCGAGTTTCTTGTTTCTTGGCACTCTTTATTCTAAACAATATTGTATATCGATTCCGTCTATCAAGGGTTTCAAAAAATGCTTTTGCTATAGAATTCTTATTAAGTTCGATTTCAAAAACCTCTGGTATGGCGGCACTGCTCTGCGGCTCATAAGCCCCATCCCATTGACCGTTTTGTTTGGCAATTTCAATTGCCTTCATTCCTGAAGGCTTCATTCTATTATTTTTGATTAAGAGTTCTGCTTTTTCTTTATTCACTTTTGACCAGATGCTCTTAACCCCTCGTGGTGTAAATCGTTGAAGCCAAGTCTTTTCATCAAAGGTTTCCTTCTTGCTATCAATCCATCCGTAACATAAAGCAACCTCTAACGCTTCTTGATAGGATAAAGAAACTAATCCAGATTGCTTTTTCGCAATTTGCAACCTGATTCCCGATGAACTATCATGATTCTCCTCAAGCCAATTCTCCCATGATTCTTGGTCTTCAAAGACTGAATAGAGGATTCACTCGATTTCTTTACCACTTCATTCATCTCCTAAGCTGTTTCATTTAATTAACTCAATTCGAACTCTATGCCAATGATTAAAGTATTCGACAACGGAAAATTCAATACCTTTATTCCTTATTCAACTGAGCCAAAACTCGAAATAGACGCGATCATTTTTAGATAATCGCGCCCTTTAATAGAGGAATAGAGGAATTTTGTTTAGATAGTGGATATATTAGTGCACAAAAAATCTGGAAAAAGAAATTTGGAGAACCTGATTACTTATTAAAGGATTATTGGGACGAATGGTTTGATCATATGATTTGGAGAATCAAGGTCAGCGATTCGTGTTAGGTAGAGAAGTGAGAAAAATAAGCGCTTCTTCGGGAGCTTTAGTTAAAAAAGCAAAATGCTAACCTATAATGATTAAAAATATGCCACATAGACAATCTATACAATATAAAGCAATAAGTGAGGGAGCTTATGTGGTATCTTTATGTTTCCGTTTTGATCTTTAATACTGTAGCCCTATTAGCTAAAAAGAAATTACAGCCCATTGTATATTATGCTTCTATTTTCTGGGGCCTCTTCACAGCAGAGTTTGTAGACAGATGGACAGACAAATTGGACTGGTATGGATTTTTTGAACCAAAAGTTATTGACTGGCCCACTAACCTCATTATCCTAGGTATTTATCCAGCAGCTACCATTCTCTTGCTTAGCTGGTATCCTTTTGAACGAAAATGGACAGCCAAGGTTGCTTATATCCTGGCCTGGTCTGTATTCTCATCTGCATTGGAGTATTCCTTTTATATCGCAGGATATGAATACTTCCACAATGGATGGACATGGTGGCACTCAGCTATATCCTATCCATTCTTATACGGGATCCTATTCATACAAGTGTGGTTTGTAAGACGGCTAATAAAAAAGGGGAGCAGCTAAAAAGCACTTTTCCTGTCCCCCTCTATTGCGGAAGAGCATTTCAAAGACTGTATTTAAGAAAAAGCAGCCGTTGAAGAAGCAAACTTTAATGATTCGGAGTCGCTACTTTCAATCCTAATCCAATATAAATTATCCCTAATTAAGTCACAAAAACAAATTGTACTAAAACCATATAAATTATTGTACCAATGACTATACACGCTAGAGTATTTCTCATCCATATATAAAGAAGGACTATACATAGGATTGCAAGTATTTCTGGTAATCCATGAGAACCGGAAAAAAAGGACATGTCCTTCAAACTATATATTACTAATAAGCCTATAATGGCAGGAGGCAATACTTTTCCTAAATATTTAATGTAGCTTGGTGGTGTTTTGCTTGCTGGGAAAATGATAAAAGGTAAAATCCTTGTCATGACGGTGCCTAAAATAACCATAATAATTGTAATGATACTTTGTTCTAAAGTCATAGTCGTCTCACTACCTCTTTACTTTCGAAGTTATTTTTTAGTACTGTTAAACTTAGTAGTATAAGAATCATTGCAGGAATCATAAAATTGCTTGATCCAAAAATAAATAAGCAAATGGTCGAGGAAATTATTCCAATACAAGATGATAAATGATTTTTTGAATATTTCCACTGGCTTAGGAAAATGACTACAAATAACGCTGTTAAAACAAATTCAATTCCTTTAGTATTAAATTTAATATAATTTCCAAGTATTCCACCCAAAGTAGCACCAGCTACCCAATAGAAATGGTTTAATAATGTAACAAAAAACATAAACCACCCTTTGTCTACACCTTTAGGAAGCATTATAGAACTATTAATAGAAAAAGATTCATCACACATACCAAAGATTAAATACCATTTTTTCTTTCCTGCATTTTTGTATTTTTCGAGCATGGAAATTCCATAAAATAAATGCCTGGCATTTACCATTAATGACAATAGAAAGGCATACATAGGATTAAACGAAGACAATAATAAATTTACAGTAACCAATTCCATTGATCCTGCAAAAATTGTTAGACTCATAAGCATAGGGTAAATGAATGAAAATCCATTATTATTCATGTAAATACCATAAGCTATTCCTAAAGCTAAAAAACCTGTACAAATTGGAATTGTATAAGGCATAGCAGTTTTTAGCGCATTCATTTTATTCATAGTATAGACTCCCATCAATACTTGATTTTCAATTATTTAATACGTAAAATATAAAGTACGATCGAACATTATAGTTAACAATTGTAATATATAATTTACGATTGTTAAATATAATTGTCAAGAGTAGAAAGGATATTTAATGGTGCTAAACGATATTATTGCTAAAAATCTTAAAAAACTAAGGACCGATAGAAATTTGAGCTTAGGCCAATTATCTGACTTATGTAGTGTAAGCAAAGTTATGCTTTCACAAATTGAAAAAGGGGAAACCAACCCTACAATAAATACCATTTGGAAAATTGCTAATGGACTTAAAGTTCCTTATACAAAACTAATTGACGAGGCTCCTAATAATGCTGTAATTGTAAGAAAATCTGAATGTACAGAACAAATGAATGAGGCTGCTAATTATCGAGTATTTTGTTATTTTAAAAGTAGCCCTACACGAAACTTCGAAATGTTTCGTGTCGAATTAGATCCTCATTCATCAAATGAATCTATTGGGCATTCGGAAAAATCGCAGGAATATATTTATGTTACTAGCGGGGAATTAATTTTAAATACTAAAGGGAAAGAGTATATCCTTTTAGAAGGGGATTCAATTTATTTTGATTCTTCTGTGCATCATACTTATAGTAATCAGCAAGATTATTTACTAACATTCGTTGTAATAAACTATTACCCTTAAACGGAAAAAATTTTTTTGATACTTTTTTAAAATACCCGACCCACTATGACACTTACGCTGCCCGTAAAGTGCCAGTGGGCACTCCAAAATTTTAATTATAGTTGATATGGAAATAACCTATCTTATGTATACTGTGAAAACATCTATATGTAATTTCCGAATTCTGCTTAAAGCTGTTATTCAAGAATCTGGCCCTTAACATAAAGAAAGAGCACAATTCTTACTGGAGAATCGCGCCCGATAATTGAATAAACAAAACATTATCAACCCGTTTTTAATACCAAGCTTAAGAGATAAATCCATCCAGCTTTTCTATCCGATCCATACCAACGTCTGATTACATTATTTAGCTGGACTTGCCATGTCTCAAGCTTCTTACTAGGTTCATAGTTATCCCCATCCAATGAAATGATTTTGCTATTGTGATCAACCCCAACAAATATTATAGAGCCTTCTTTTAACTTTGGAATCAGATCAGATCTTTTTGGTGTTGAAAAAAAGACCGTCTTGTGACGGCCTTTCTTTTACTGAATTAATACCTAAATGTTACTTATTCGTAGTGTGCTTTTTGTTTGGCAACTTGTAATGCGGATTACCATCACCCTGATGCTTTTTATTTTTCTCAGTTTTCTCCTGGTTTTCGTGCAATTTTTCAACAAAATCATTTGTGCTTTCCACTGATACACCCTCCTAGAATATAGTTACTTTGTTACTTTTTCCAACTCATAGTAAAAATATTCATAGTCTAACTTAGGACATTCGGGTACAATATTAACGTTTTAAATCTGCATTGAAAGTCAGTCTTTAATTTATCTTTTTGATAAACATACTGACGTACCAGTAACATGTTGATTTCAAAAAAGAAAGCTGTTGACTCATTCAGGTTGCTCATGACCCTATATTTAGGTCTCGAAACCATTGGCAGGGTAAAAACTTTAAGAAAAAATGCCCCGATGCTAGTCTAAATGCGGGATAAAAGCAAACAACAATCTCTGCGAAAAAAAAGTCTATTAAAAAAAGAGAAAAAGTAAAAGTGAAAAACATTTTATCTATCGGCTTTAAATGATGATAAATTCCCGCAGCCTTGGTCTTGTAAAATACACTACTCATATTTTAATAGCAGTTTTAAATAAAGTATCTTAATATTTTTTCGAAAGGTTCAATCTGCAGCTTCAACATTCCATTACCTTCATCGGTCTTTGGATACCCTAAGGAAATTGTATATTTTGTCAGCTGTTCAAAAATCTCCGGCTCAGTTAAGGGACGATTAAGTTTTTTCTCACTTTTTTCTATGAGCAGAGCAAGAGCTCCTGATACATGGGGTGCAGCCATTGAAGTACCTGATAATTTAGCATATTGATTTTTAGGATAAGTGGATAAAATTTCTTCGCCTGGGGCTAATAAATCCACTTCACTATTTGAATTACTAAACTTTGAGAGCCGCTGTTGCAAATTAACAGAGCCCACTTCTACTACTTCTGGATAAGCTCCTGGATAGCTGTACTCATTGGTTCCTGAATTTCCATCCCCCTCGTTTCCCGCAGCGCATACGACAATAATATTATTTTGTACTGCATTTTTTATAGCAGAATGTAAGGAAGAATCATCATTCGGTCCGCCTAGTGACATGGAAATAACTCTTACTTTTTCTCCCTTTGGCCCCCGCCATCTAGTAGCATATTTAATAGCGGAAGTAATACTCTCAATCGTGCCTTCTCCTGAACCCTTTAATACTTTTAAAACAAGCAATTTTGCTTTTGGGGCAACACCTACTACACCCGCACCATTCTCTCTTGCTGCAATCGTTCCGCAAACATGAGTCCCATGGCCATTATTATCTAGAAAAATAGCAGGAAAACCAAAATAGTCTTTTGTAAAATTGTATCCGCCAATAATTTGCCCTTTTAAATCAGGATGGTTAAATTGGCAGCCTGTGTCTAAGACAGCTACCACAATATTTTCTCCCTTGAACCCTTCATCCCAAAAAGATGGTGCCCCAATCAGTCTTATTCCTGAAGGAATCTCAAAAATGTTTTCTCTAATTCCTTCTACATCGAAAGGGATTAGTTTAAAATTTGACACATCTATCATCTCCCTTAGTTTATCCGGCATTTACCAGCGGTAATACCCCCACTTCAATTTATAAGTGGAGGACAACTGTCCAAAACAGCAAAATTGTTTCAACTGACATTCTATGAATCCTTGAAGAGAGCCACTCTTATTGAAAACTTCTTTTTATATCCTATGAAGAGTGACGAGCTTTTGTTATACGTCTTTGTCTATTTTTATTACGAAACACGTAAAACACCGTTCAATTTTTCGAACGGTGTTAAATTCGCTTGTGAAAAAATTCTTTATCATGATAATGCCATCTTTGAGTGTTGAAAATAAACCTATTAACCTAGTGATTCGAATAACGTTTTTAATCATATTGAAGCGCCGTCCGTAAAACTTTGATAGACAAAAAAACAGACCGAGTTAATACCCTCGCTCTGATCTAATTTTCTTAAGCTCTTTTAGACCTGCATCTGCTGCCATTGTCAGCAACAATAACCAATTTTTCATTCCTACTTTGGCATGTTATTGAAGCCAAGTCACCTGTTCCATCCAATACTGAACCTTTTTTTGGAATCGTTCCTCCTCTGCTCCCACGGACCTGGATTACTTTTCCAGCAGCGTCTAAAACAGCTTCCGCTCCCTCTCCGGTATCGGCTGACTCTCCATATAAAGAAGTAAACTGGATTAATTCACTTTCATCCGTGCAAATAAAATCGTGTTTTGGCAGTTCTGTAGGCGTGTCTCCGCCTGACCTTCGCAACCGCGGATCTGAACCTTGCTTCCGATTTAACCCATCAATTTCAAGGCTAGTTCCGTCAGATGAGACAACCGTTTGCTTGGAGCCTAATAAACAAATGCATATAAAGCTTCATTCCTTTTAAAACAATTTAAAACCCCTGAAGACATCTCTCCAAGGGTTAATCCATTTTGTAAGTTAGCAACAGTACCCGTGGTGATGAATCGGATAACATCCGCAACCGTGATGGTATCCATGATGGTGATGGTAAGGATAACCTCCATATCCCATGCCGTAACCTGGATGACCTCCATATCCCATACCATAACCTGGATGACCTCCATATCCCATACCGTAACCTGGATAACCTCCATAACCCATACCGCTTCCATAGAATTGTCTTTCCATTTTATATCTCCTCCTCAAATTGAATTCAAAAATAGTGTATGTGTCCATATTCCAAGAGGAATAGATATATGCCTATATTAGTAAGTGTATTGGTTTTCATTTTAAGATTTTTTCGAGAGCTGCACGTATAAATTCGGGTTTGTTTGTGATTTTTGCAGTGCCATCTTCCAGCGGTTGTTCGGCTCCTTTTGTAGCGATTTGAAGGTTATGCCGATGCCCTTTAATGGCTTGTCCCACTAGTTCTTCTGATCTTCCAAAACCGTACACATTTGCTGTATCAATTAATGTTATTCCTTGATTGATCGCTTCATGCACTAGTTTTACACCTTGATTTTCATCTAGATTAACAAACAGATTATGTCCGCCTACTCCATTTGTTCCTATACCTATTTTAGTAATTTCCATATTTGTATTCTTAATGAAAGATTTTTTCAATTAAATCATCTCTGATGTTTTATTGTTATACGATTATCGAACAATGGTAATAGCAGCATGAATAATTGAATTTATCAACCAATATGAAAAAGCCTTAGCTGACATTAAACAGCTAAGGCTTTAACTTAGAAGGAAGCTTCTTCAGCAGAAAGGACAGAAGAGATCAGGTTAGGAAATTTATTATCTAACTCTTCTTTACGTATCGAGTAAAAATCTGCATCCCTTCAACTCGCACTCGTATAAACACTGCTTCTCTTAAGACCTTAATATGATGAGAAAACGTTCACTTAGAAATATTAAATTCGTACGAGTAGTACGTACAAACTTCTTCACCTCTACTGTAAATACTTTTAATGATTTTCAGCCTGTAAGGATCACTTAAGTCGTGAAGTACTTTTGATAAATGCACGTCACTAATTGCTGGATGACGTTGTTTTCTCATTAAAACATTATAGTATCAATTTAAGACTAAAGTCTAAAACAGTGACTAAATAAGCTTTTAAAGCGGCAGATAATGACCTGGAGTTCCGCACTTCATTTTGCCGTCTTATTTCAAATAGTCTTTTAAAACTGGCTTCATTTGGCTCACGATATGAGCACTGCCGCCTTTATCCTGGACATTTTCAATCATCATGGACACTAGAAGCCTGGGGTTCTCGGTATTCATGGCCACCATCCAGCCATTTTCTTTTCCTTTTTCACCTTGTTTTTCTTTAAACTCTGCTGTTCCGGTTTTACCTGCTAATGGGATTCCCAAATCGTGCAGTCCGTAACCAGTCCCCCTGCGATTAGAAATGACCTGTTTCATCATATCCAATACTTGATAAGCATGATCCTCACTCATCACACTCTTTTTCCAAATACTTTGTTCATTATTTAGAAAAAGTGTAGGAATAACAATGCTGCCTTTGTTCAGAAAAGCAGAATAAGATAGCGCCAGGTGCAGAGAGCTCATCTGAACCTGCGCTTGCCCGTAGCCGCTGTCTGCAAGCTGGATTTCTGATTGAATGTCACCTGTTTTAGATGATGTGATCGGGTAAGGAAAAGGAATCTTTTCATTAAATCCGAATTTTTTCAAACCTTTGGTGAAAGTGTCTTTTCCAAGTTCCAAAGCCTTTTGAGCAAAATAGATGTTATCTGAATAAATCATTGCATCAACCATATCGACCGGTGTGCCGTATTCATGCACTCTTGAAACATAATAGTTGCCCCAGCTTGTGTCCTTTTGCCATTGAAGTCCCTTAACATCCATGGTTTTATTTGGATCAATGCCGTTCTCAAGGGAAATGGAAGCTGTCAGAGGCTTTAAAGTAGAACCAGGAGCATAGGCGTAGCTAAAACGGTTTAAAAGCGGATTATTTGGATTAGTGGTTAAATCCTCCCGTTCTTTTTGAGTAAGACCATGAATGTATTTGTTCGGGTCAAATGAAGGGCTGCTGACCAGTGCCAGTGTTTCTCCCGTTGAAGGGTTAATCGCTGCAGCGGAACCAGGTTCATTGTTTAATTGAGTATAGATTTTCTTTTGGAGGCCTGCATCTACTGTAAGCTTGAGGTTCTGGCCATCTTTCGCCTTCTTTTCTGCAATGACCTTTTCCGTTTTATTGCTTCCATTCACATAAATAATGGATCCATTTTTTCCTTTTAACTGCTCCTCATAAACTTGTTCAAGCCCTCGTTTTCCGATCTGATCTTGTGCACTGTAGTCTTTATGTTTTTCCAGATCTTCTTTTATAACAGGACCTATATATCCAATTAGATGAGCAAACGATTCCTTGTATGGATAAACTCTTGCAGGTACCTGCCTTGCAGAAACGGAAGGAATTTCTGTAAGCTTTGCCGCACGATCTTTATCTTCTAGTGACAGCTCCTTCAAAGGTACAAAATAACCAGGTTTAACCCAGGACTGATTCAGCTGCTTCATAATCTCTGACTCAGACATTTGTAGTTCCTTTGAAAGCTTGGAAAGAATCTCTGTTTTTTTATCCATCATCTTTTCCGGTATCAAGCCGATTTGATAAACCTTTCCATTTTCGGCAAGAGGGCTTCCATTCCTGTCGTAAATTTGCCCTCTCTTCGCATTAAGTGTCCGGACGCTGACCTTCTCATTCCCTATAAGCTGCGGGTATATGTAGCTCGGATCCCACTTTATGTACCAATCTGATTTTTTATCCCGCTCTTCTTTTACTAGAACCGCTTTTTTCTCAAAACTGACAGGCCCAGCCATCGTATCCATTTTAATGGAAACCGGTAAAGAAACTTGTTTCTTGTCCTTTGAATCCTGAGGTTTCTCAGGCTTCAGGTACGTTACCTTAAGATGATTGACTCCTGTCCCGCTATAAATCTTCTTATAACGGCTAACAAATTCTTCTTTGCTGGTCGACTTTTGAACATCAGAAGATAAGTCATTGTACATCCCTTCAAAGTTCCCGCTGTTCCATAGCCTTACATATTCCTGAAATTTGTCTTCCGGTTTAGGCTGTTCCGTACATGCTGAGAGCAGCAGAATGAAAACTGCCGGAATGAGTGCTGCGATTATTTTCTTCAATGACCCCGCCCCTTTTCTGTAAAAACGATATTAAAAGTATATCATAGGGAGAGGATTATTCTGGTAATCTACATTTTGCATACGAAATAAATTCCATAAGATTTTTATAAAAGGCACCTTTCTTATACTTTTTGTGGCTAATAACCCTAAAATTAGTTCTATTATTTCATATCTATATGCAAGTTCACGGCCAAGAAATTGAGCTTTAAATGCAATTTTCGAACCAATAGCAAGCGGTTTTGGAGACAGTCATTCTGCAGAATGTATATTTACATACAAATCAGGCGCTTTGTCAGGGTTCGCTGCATAGTTTGATACAACCTCAAGAGGACAATGAATACCTATTCTGTAAGGCTCTTTTCTTAAACTTTGTTGCTTTTCTATATAAATAATTCTATACATTTATACATCTGCTAATTTTAAGAAAAGATGCCACGAAGCCTATCTATAACCGTTTTCTAAACAAAATACGAAGAGCAACAACCTTTGCGAAAAACAGTCTTCTGTAAAAATATCTCTCTTTTTTGAATAAGGTTGGATGATGAATTTATTATTGTATTTCCAGAAAAATAAACATTGAATCAAATTTTTCTGTGTGCTAAAATTTGACACAATGACGTTTAATTAAACATATTAGGTTGAGTAAGTATATATTTGATCCCAATTTACTATTTTAAAATAAAATTTTTTTAAATTTTTTGTGAATTTTCTCACATTATATTAGACATCAAAGAAATTGGAGTGATGATTTTGTCTCAGCAGCACCTGAAAAAAGAAATAGGCTTCTTTGCAGCTTTAACAACTGTAATTGGAACAGTTATTGGAGCTGGCGTGTTTTTTAAACCCACTGCGGTTTATGGATTTACCGGATCATCAAGCCTAGGATTGCTTGCATGGGTGATCGGCGGAATCCTGACGATATGTGCCGGTTTAACAGCAGCCGAACTCTCAGCCGCAATCCCTGAAACAGGCGGCATGATGGCCTATTTAAAGAGGACATATGGCAACCTGACTGCGTTTTTGCTCGGATGGGCACAAACCGTTATTTATTTTCCAGCTAATATTGCAGCCCTTGCCATTATTTTTGGCACACAGGCCATCAGTTTGTTCGGACTGAGTGCAAATGATCATAAATTGATGATTGTTGGAATTGCCATTGTGACAGCTATCTTTCTAACTTTTATGAACTTTTTAGGGGCAAAGGCAGCAGGCGGAATCCAGACAGTTGCAACCATTTGCAAACTCATCCCTCTAGTACTCCTTATCATATTTGGGATGCTGCATAAAGGCGATGTGCCTTTTCAGTTGTTTCCTGTTGAAGCAGGCCCGGATAAAGCCTTTTTATCAGCTTTAGGATCTGGGCTGCTTGCTACGATGTTTGCCTATGACGGCTGGATTCTTGTCGGCAATATTGCTGGTGAAATGAAAAATCCGAAAAAGGATCTCCCAAAAGCCATTATTTTAGGATTATCAGCAGTAATGGCCATTTATCTCCTGATCAACATTGCCTTCTTAATGGTCATGTCTGCTGGCTCTCTTGCAGGGACAGATACTCCTGCTTCACAGGCAGCGCAAATCATTTTTGGCTCAATCGGAGGAAAACTTGTCAGCATCGGTATTCTCATCTCCGTTTTCGGTTCCATTAATGGTTATGTGATGACTGGAATGCGCGTACCTTATGCAATGGCGATGGAAAACAAACTGCCCTTCAGCAAATGGTTTTCAGTCTTAACCGTAAATAGCCGTGTTCCGTATAATTCAGGAATATTTATTTTATTGATTTCTATTGTCATGATGCTGATTGGCGGATTTAATACGTTAACAGACATGCTCGTTTTTGTAATTTGGATCTTCTATACAATGACATTTGCTGCTGTTTTGATTTTACGGAAAAGAGAACCGGACCTTATTCGTCCTTATAAAGTGCCTTTTTATCCGGTTCTGCCGATCATAGCTATTATCGGGGGATTGTTTATCGTCATCAACACCCTCTTCACACAGCCGCTGCTAGCCATATACGGGCTTGGAATAACAGCATTAGGCCTTCCTATTTATTACGCAATGCGGAGCAAACATATAAATTAAATTAAAAGCGGTACAAAGGAATATTCCTTTTGTACCGCTTTTATTTATGGCTGTTTTCAGAAAGATATGCTATTCGTATTGGTTTTGTGGGATCTTTTCTTAAAATTTCAGTCTAACTGGCAGGTTTATTAAAAAGGAGATAGGAAAACAACAAAGTTTAAGAAAAGAAAAGAGCCTTATTTATCTGTACATAAACCTCATCATTGCATGTGCTGCGAGGCGGCTTGTTATATCACGGAAATCCTTCGATGGATCAATTTCAACTATATCCAGCGCTTTTACTTTTTCATGCTTGGAAGCAGCAGATATAGCTGTTAAAAGCTCTCTGCTCGAGAGTCCCCCAGGACCGATAGCAGGACAGCCTGGAGCAAAAGCCTGATCCACCGCATCCATATCCAGTGAAAGGTAGATGTGATCTGTCTTCTGCGAAAGCCTGCTGACTTCCTTCATTATAATCGGCAAGATGCCTTCTTGCTCGACATCCCCCATAGTATATACCTTAATTCCCTTTTCCTTTGAATATTCATGGTACTGATAGGCATTTGAAAAGTCTCTGATCCCAATCTGAACAAGATGATGGCCCTTTATCACCCGATCTTCAATCAGACTTCTAAACGGTGTCCCATTCGTCCTTCCCCCGTCTTCAAGATTCCGCACATCATGATGGGCATCAAATTGAATGACGCCAATAGTACCGAAATTTTCTTGAAAAGCACGTATAGATGGAAAACTGACACCATGGTCTCCTCCTAAAAGGATATACCGGTCACATGCCTTTACTTCAAGCATTTGCTTAACACTAATGTAAAGCCTCTCCAATGTTTCTCCTACTTCTATCGGATGGGTTAATACATCACCAAAATCTATAATTGAATGATCTTTAAAATCTGTTTTTCTTTCTCCTGAATAAGTGGAATAAGCCCCTAGACAGGATCTTATTCTCACAGGAGCTTCTGCTGCCTGTGAAGGAGAAATAGAGGATTTTGAAAATGGGAGGCCGATAATGCCTGTTTGTCCTTTCATCCCTTTTTCAAATGCTTTTATCGTTTCATTGACCTTTGTGACATACTGATCTTTAAAAAGAGCTGGTTTCCCTGGCCGCAGATAACGGAATGGTTCCATAGGGCATTCTCTCCCATCTTTTTATGCCGCTGCAATAAACGCTTATTGCATGGTTTACCCCAAAATGATAAGGAAGGTAATGAAAGTTTGGCACATCCCAAATGACAAAGTCTGCTTGTTTTGATGCTTCAAGCACACCTGCTTCTCCTCCAAGCCCTATCGCATGTGCTGCATTGACAGTTACAGCATTCCAGATTTCTTCTGCTGACATTTTAAGCTTTAGTGCAGCAAGTGACATAATCATCTGCAGGTTTTCTGTCACACAGCTTCCAGGATTAAAATCAGTTGCAAGAGCAACTGCCGCACCTGAATCAATCATTGTCCGAGCCTTAGCATATTGGTCTTTTCCTAAGTAAAAAGTCGTTCCAGGTAGCAGCACAGCAACCGTATCACTGTTTCTTAATGCTTTAATTCCTTTATCCGAAGCAGCAACAAGATGATCAGCACTCGCTGCACCTAATGAAACAGCAAGTTCAAGACCGCCGAGCGGATCTATTTCATCTGCGTGAATTTTAACGCCAAATCCTTTATTCTTAGCTTTCTCCAAAAACCGTTTGGATTGTTCAATGGTAAATACGCCGGTTTCGCAGAAAATATCAGCGAATTGAGCAAGGTCTTCCTTTTTAATTTCATCTAGCAATCCGATCATTTCGTCCAGAAACAAATCTTCTCTTCCCTTATAGTAAGGCGGAATAGCGTGAGGCCCCAAGAAGGTTGAAATCAGCTTTACGGGATAAGTCTCCTGCAGGCGTTTCACCGTGCGAAGCTGCTTGAGCTCTGTTTCTCGATCAAGTCCATACCCGCTCTTTGCTTCCATAGCTGTAATACCAAAAGAGATCATCCTCTCCAAATGAAAAGCTGCTTTTGCAGCTAATTCTTTCTCCGTTGCCTGTTTCGTAGCAGTAACTGTAGATAAAATGCCTCCCCCTTTTGCAAGAATGTCTAAGTAAGAAACTCCTGCCTGTTTCAGAGCAAGTTCATCCTCCCTGCTGCCTCCGAATACAAGGTGGGTATGAGGATCAACAAGTCCAGGTGACACTACTTTTCCTTCTGCATTTATCCGTTCATTTGCATCAATGCCAACAGACTCCTTATTCTTGCCGATCCATAAAACAAGGCCGTCTTGAACAGCTAAAGCTGCGTTTTCAAGGATCGGAAGGTTTTTCATTTCCTCGCCTTTTAACGGTTTTCCAGAAGCTTTCGGGAGAAGCAACTGACCAATATTGTATATAAGTAAATCAGCCTTCAAATTGTTCACTCCTTTCTAGAATGTATCATTGGAATATCCACGCCTTTATCAGCTGCTGTTTCAATGGCTTTTTCATATCCCGCATCCGCATGGCGGACAATTCCCATTCCGGGATCAGTTGTCAGCACCCTTTGAAGCCTCGCTTCAGCAAGATTTGTGCCATCTGCCACTGCAACCATGCCGGCATGGAGAGAATACCCCATACCGACACCTCCGCCATGATGAACAGATATCCATGATCCGCCTGCAGCAACATTGATCAGAGCGTTCAAAATAGCCCAGTCTCCTACTGCATCGCTCCCATCCTTCATTGCTTCTGTTTCGCGGTTAGGAGAAGCTACGGAACCGCAGTCCAAATGATCCCTTCCGATAACAACCGGTGCTTTTAACTCACCTCTTCTAACCAAATCATTAATGGCGAGCCCCATTTTGACTCGTTCCCCATACCCAAGCCAGCAAATCCGAGAAGGAAGCCCTTGAAATTCCACTTTTTTCTGAGCCATCTCTATCCAGCGAAGAAGGGGCTCATTATTTGGGAAGAGCTCTTTGATCAAAGCATCAGTTCTGTAAATATCCTCTGGATCACCGGACAAAGCTGCCCAGCGGAACGGTCCTTTTCCTTCACAAAAAAGCGGTCTGATGTAAGCTGGAACAAATCCCGGGAAGTCAAAAGCCTCATTTAAACCTTCATCCTTTGCCACTTGGCGGATATTATTGCCATAATCAAAAACAACAGCACCGATCTTCTGAAATTCAAGCATGGCCTCTACATGCTTCGCCATGGAAGCAGAGGCTTTTTTTACATAAGTTTTCGCATCAGTCCTGCGAAGCGATTCTGCTTCCGCTATTGAAAGACCTTCAGGAATATATCCATTCAGCGGGTCATGAGCAGACGTCTGGTCCGTTACAATATCAATCGGAACGTTTCGCTTAAGCAGTTCATGATGAATAGCTGCTGCATTCCCTTCTAGCCCGATGGATAAAGCTTCTCCTTTACGTTTTGCTTCAAGGGCCCAAATAAGCGCTTCGTCCAGACTATTTGTCTTTTTATCACAGTATTTTGTTTTCAGCCTTTTATCGATCCTATCAGGATCCTTTTCTACAGCAATACATATTCCGCCATTCATTGTGACTGCAAGAGGCTGTGCACCGCCCATTCCGCCAAGACCTGCTGTTAGGGTGATGGTTCCTCTTAACGATCCGCCAAAATGCTGCCTGCTAACTTCGGCAAAGGTTTCATATGTTCCTTGCAGAATCCCTTGAGTCCCAATATAAATCCAGCTGCCTGCCGTCATTTGTCCATACATCATCAGCCCTTTTTGATCAAGCTCGTGAAAATGCTCCCAGTTCGCCCACTTCGGTACAAGGACAGAATTAGACAGCAAAACTCTCGGTGCAGCAGCATGTGTTTTAAATACCGCGACTGGCTTCCCAGACTGAATCAGCATTGTTTCATCGTTTTCAAGCCTCCTGAGCGTTTTCACGATAGCGTCAAACGCTTCCCAGTTTCTTGCGGCTTTTCCGATTCCGCCATATACAACCAGGTCTTCCGGTTTTTCCGCAACCTCCGGATCCAAGTTGTTGTATAGCATTCTGAGCGCAGCTTCCTGTTCCCACCCTTTACATTCCAGTTCCAATCCTTTTTTTGCACGAATGACTCGTTTTGTTTCCATCTCTCTTCCTCCTTTATCTCTAAAGAATGATTGCTGCCGTGTATTCATTTTTTAGGGCCGTCCATCCAGCTTTCTTTTTTTTAAGCCATTTTGCCATTCGTTCAATATCATCAGAAAATACCCGGTCTTCTTTAATGGAAGGCACGATCTTTCTTGCTTCAAGGTAAAAGGTTTTCGTTAATGGTGCCATCTGATCTATTCCCCTGTACTCCGCTGCCTGAAGAGCGCAAATGCATTCAATGGCAAGCACTCTTCTTACGTTTTGGATAATGGTGTAGCAGTGACGCGCTGCAATCGTCCCCATGCTCACATGATCCTCCTGGTTGGCTGATGAAGGTATAGAATCGACACTTGCCGGATGGGCAAGCGTCTTATTTTCAGAGACCAGTGAAGCTGCACAGTACTGAAGAATCATAGCTCCTGACTGCAAGCCGGGCTCTGGACTTAAAAATGGCGGCAAATCATTTAATTGCGGATTAACAAGCCTTTCAATCCTCCGTTCAGAAATGCTTGCGAATTCCGCCATGGCAATCTTCATAAAATCCATCGCAAGCGCAATCGGCTGGCCGTGAAAATTCCCTCCTGATATGACGGTGCTGCCTTCGTCAAATATAAGGGGATTATCTGTCGCAGCATTGATTTCAATTTCGAGTTTTTCTTTTACATAATCGAGTGCCTGCCAAGAAGCGCCATGTACTTGCGGAATGCATCTTAAGGAGTAAGCGTCCTGTACCCGTTTTTCTCCCTGACTTGTCGTAAGCTTGCTTCCTGCAAGCAGGTTTCTGATTCTTTCTGCGACATCACACTGCTGCTTAAACCCTCTTGCTTCATGAATGGCAGGATGAAAAGCATCCATTATGCCCTCAAGCCCTTCCAAAGTAAGAGAAGCAATCATTTCGCTCTGATATCCAAGATCACTTGCTTCAATGTAGCTGATGGCCCCCATTGCTGTCATTGCCTGAGTCCCGTTAATGAGGGCTAACCCTTCTTTAGCTTCAAGCTGAACAGGAGAAATATCTTTTTTCTTAAAAACTTTTTTGGTTTCATAAATTTTGCCGGAGTGAAAGACCTTTCCTTCTCCAATCAGAACAAGCGCAAGATGGGATAATGGTGCAAGGTCTCCAGAAGCGCCAAGTGACCCCTGCTCTGGGATATAAGGATGGATTTTTTCATTCAATAAGGTTAAAAGCAGCTCGGCAATCAAAGGACGTATGCCGGAATATCCTTTTAACAATGCATTGAGTCTAAGAAGCACCATAGCCCGTGATACGGTCTCTGGAAAAGGATCTCCGACACCGCAGGCGTGAGATCGTATTAAGTTCAGCTGCAGCTGATTCACATCTTCCCCGCCGATTATGACATCACTGAATTTTCCAAACCCAGTATTAATGCCATAGGTTATCTTCTTAGACTCAACAATTTTTACAACAGCTTCTCTTGCCTTCTTCACCTTGTACATGCTCTCTTCGCTAATGAAAACTTGTTCTTTGTCAAGGCAGATTCGCCTGACTTCTTCAAGTGTCAGAGTTTCACCTGTCAGCATGATCATGTTTTCTTCCTCCCTAAATAGAAAAAGGAGACGATAATGGCATCATAAATACCATCATCGCCTCCTCATAACTAATGAACTATAGGCAATGTACCGTATTATTCAAATGTGATTAATTCCAAGTCCAACTGTTTCATGTTCAAGGCCTTTAACAGGTGCGCCAATTGTGCCGTAAAAGGCAACCGCAATCCATTCACCCTCGAATTCATCTTCATAAGGCCTGCCTCTGACAATGGCAAATCGAAGACCTACCGTTCTGCTCGTTTCACCAATTCCAGGCTGTCCTCTTGTTACTCCTTCTATCCCTTCCATCACAGCATGATAAAGGGCGTGGGTTTCCCTGTAAACGCTATCATGAATCAGCCCATTTCGTTTCGCGGCTGTTTCAACTGCAGCAATCACTTTTTGCATATTCATTGAGCCGACTTTACCCTCACAAAAACGGATATTCTGAAAAAGCGGCTTGAATGAAGTCAGCTCCTCTTCAGTCAGTGCAGCAAGAAGGATCGCCATTTTCCCTATTTCTGAAGTGAGACTCATAACAGCCCTCATTTATCTGAATTTTCCCTATTTACTAATAACTTATTTTATTGTATTGGTTTATTCCTTGTACTGTCAATCCATATAGGAAATTTTAGTTTGCTGCCAAGTTATTAGATTAGTATAGTAAAGGAAATGAGTCCTCTGGCATTTTCAGCAAAACTTTTATATAGTAGAAGGAATGGAGAAAAAAAGGATGGTAACGATGAAAAAATATATTGTTATCGGAGCGGGAATTTTAGGGGCTTCAACTGCCTATCATCTGTCCAAAAAAGAGTGTGATGTACTGATTATTGACCGGAAAGATCATGGCCAGGCTACCGCCGCAGCGGCAGGGATTATTTGCCCATGGATTTCACAGCGCCGCAATAAAGCATGGTATGAGCTCGCAAAATCAGGTGCAGCCTACTATCCTCAATTAATAAAAGAACTTGAAAAAGATGGTGAAATAGAGACAGGATATGCAAAAGTCGGTGCCATCAGTCTTCATCAGGACCCAGAAAAGATTAACGCGATGGAAGAACGGACTAGGAAACGGATACCTGAAGCACCTGAGATCGGAGAACTTAAAAAGCTTTCACCGGCAGAAGCAAAGATGCTTTTTCCAGCAATTAAAGACGATTTGGCAGCTCTTCATGTCAGCGGTGCAGCACGAGTTGATGGCCGGGCACTAAGAGATTCTTTGCTCAGAGCAGCCCAGAAAAACGGAGCGGTATTGATCTATGGCGATGCTGCTTTAAAGTATGTGGGTGCTCAAGTAACAGGAGTGATGGTTAATCAGGAATTCATCCCCGCTCAGTCGGTTATTGTTTGTGCTGGGGCTTGGGCATCAGATTTACTTAAGCCGCTTGGCATTGAATTAAAAATCAGCTGCCAAAAAGCGCAGATTGTTCATTTGAGGCTTGAAGGTGAGAAAACAGATGAGTGGCCTGTTGTGATGCCGCCGAGTGATCAATATCTTCTTGCATTTGATTCAGGCCGTATTGTAGCTGGTGCCACACATGAAAATACTGAGGTTTTTGATCCCCGTATTACAGCAGGAGGTTTAGCAGAGGTTTTTCAAAAAGCGCTTCAAACAGCTCCTGGGCTTGAAGAGAGCACCTTCTTAGAAGCGAGAGTCGGTTTCAGGCCATTTACAGAAGGGTTTCTTCCTGTAATCGGCTCTTTTTCGGGATGGGAAGGACTGTTGTTTGCAAACGGCCTTGGTGCATCAGGGCTTACAATTGGTCCGTATTTGGGTTCAGAGCTTGCGAAGCTCGCTAATGGAGAAAAGCTTGAAATTGATTTAAAGAAATACAAAGTACAAAGCTATTAAATGCCTTCATACAAAGAAAACAGCTGGAATGGAGCAGCTGTTTTTTATATACACAAGAGTACTTCTCTGGAAAATTGATTTTTAATAGCGAGTCCTCTGTCGATAATTTCAAATCCTGCTTTTTTTACTAATTCATCAATGGGATCAATGGTTACAATAACGGCTCGATCAGCAATACGCCTTGTATGCTCAATGATCGATTTCTGCTCTTCTAATGTGATATGAGTATACAGGTTATAAGGCAAGTCAATAATGGCTGCATCATAATGCTCTGTCACTTCCGCAATCGGTCCAAAGGTCACGTCTCCATCAAGACCAAAGTGAGCGATATTTTCTCTTGCACCACTCGCTGCAAGTGGATTAATGTCACGTCCTTCAATATGAATCCCCATGGATAAAGCTTCAACCAGGACATTGCCAATCCCGCAGCAAGGATCAATTGCCGTTACACCCTCAGGGTTTGGAACAGCAATATTCGCAACAGACCTTGCTACTCTTGTGCTTAGTGCTGTGGAATATTGACGGGGTTTTTTCATATGCTTCAGCCACATAGCTTCGCTTTTCTGATATGCTCCGAAATACCACTTTCCATTCCATAAAATGACGCCGAAAAGATGATCAGGGTTATGAACATCCGCTTCAGCCGTAATAACGGCCCCGAGCTCTCTTTCAGTTGCCCTTAGTTCATGATAGGAAAGCTGTTTTGAATCCTCCATGCTCATCTTTGAACAAATAATTTTAAACGTTCCCGCGCCCAGATCAATATGCTTGATTTGTTCTTTTATCTCATCAAGTGTTTCCCCTTCAAATAAAACGTCAATCCGCTCTCTAATAAAAGGGCTTCTGGCTGGTAAGATCTGAATCTCGCTTTGAAAAACATTCCCTTGAGGTTCTTTTCCAAAAAGCGAGCGCAATTCAAGCATGCAGAGGGAATATTCCTCTTCACTGTAAGTATAGGTGTAAACAAACTGTTTTGTTTGATTCAATGCTATCCATCCTTCAAAAAGAAAGCCATTCTTGTTTTAGTTTATATCATTGGCTGTTTTCGCAGAGATTGTTGTTTTTCGTACATGCTTTTATCACGCATTTAGACTAGCATCGGGGCATCTTTTCCTAAAGTTTTTGCCATCCCAATGGTTTCGAGGACTAAATATAGGGTCATGAGCAACAAAGTTTAAGAAAAGAGCCTTAAAAAAAAGCCTTATCATTTAAGAAAGGGGGTATTTACCCCCTTTCTTGTACTCAGCCTATTTGGTTTTCAAAGGCAGCTGTCACTTCATTAAATTCTTCATCACTTTCAATTTCAGCCAATTCCCCATCGTCTTCGACCCTTAAAAAGAATAGCTCAATATCTTCTTCTGTTTCCTTTTGAATCTCTTCGGAAAAACTGACGGCAACATACTGTTTCCCTTGAATATCTGCTGTAGCAAGAACCTCTAGCTCTTCTTCCTGCCCATTTTCATCTTCCATTAAAAAAATGTCTCCAACTTCAACTTTATCCATGTCTCATCCTCCTTCTTATATGTAAGTTTGTCCCAAAATGTCCTCTGGATCGCTTTATTTATAAAACACTTTATCAAATATTATATTTAGCCTGAAGGGAATTAATCGCAAACGTCTCATAGATTTCCCGCATCAAGGTGTTGGAAAACTGATTTTTATCATAATATCTCATTTCCTGGATTATCCTCTATAATTTATTTCATGAACTAATGTATTATCTCATACGAGCGTTTACTATACCACTCATTCCTTAATGTGATACGCTGTATGTAACGCTTAAGAAAGATGGGAGATTATAAGCCTTTGAATCCAAAAGACATGCAAGATCAAATGATACAAAAGTATCAGCGTGATGAGCAGATGATGATACTGGTCTTTGCCCAGTGGTGCGTGAATCATGATTTGGACCCTGAAGAAATTTATATAAAAGCCTACCCGCATCAGGAGAAAAATACGGCATTAAAAAATGCAATTGATTTAACAGTACCAAAAGAAGAAGCAGGAGAAATCTCATTTGATACCCTGATTGGTGTTTTATCCCTCTTTGGGAATGACGATTTAGCTATTGCTGTTACGGAAGAAATGGAGAAACCGGAAAAAAATAAAGGAAAAAGGTGATGATTTTCTACCGATTATCACTCTTTTTCAATTATTCTGCAACAGCAGCTAATTTCTTCCCTCATATCTAGCTTTATTCTCTTTTGTTTTCAAAACGTGCTATTACCTCATATACTTCGCATTTCGTTAATGTAACGATTCATTCAGAGGACTTCTTCTGTTCTATATATCTATAAATGGTCGCTCGTGCTAAACCCGTTGCTTGAGTAATCTCCTTCATCGTATTTTCCCCTGAACGATACAATTCATAAGCCTTTTCCTTAAGGTGTCTGTTAGCTTCTTTCCTTCCTAGCTTAACTCCCTTCTCTCTCGCGTTTTCGATTCCCGCTTTTATCCTTTCAACGATTAGCTCCCTTTCGAATTCTGCGCAAACTTCAATCATATGAAAGACCATTCCGCCTCTTTCTGACGAGGTATCAATGTTTTGTTTTAAGGAAATAAGATCAATTTCTCTCTCCTTCAGCTCATTTGTTATTCGATGGAGATCTTGGATGCTTTTCGCTAGTCTATCAAGTTTGTATACGATTACAATGTCTCCTTCTCTTGCGTATTCCAGCATTGCTTTTAGTCCTTCTCTTTCTGTGTTGGTTTTTTTGTCAGTAAAAAGCTTATGGCATCCAAATTCGGTAAGTAAACTTATCTGTTTATCCAGAGTTTGTTTACCAGTAGACGCTCTCGCATAACCCAATTTAGCCATTGCCTCTTCTCCTTCCATATATTATCAATTACTTAAAATGTATCATAAATACGTCTCTTTCATTTACATTTATTTTAAAGAGATATATTTTTGAGACAATTTTATATTTTTAGTACAATACTCCTGATTTTGTATCTAAAATATATGATTTCCAGATAAAAAGCAAAATTGTGGACAACTGATGATTGCAGGGGATAACTTTATTTCATTCATGTTACAAGCTGCAAATCATATTTTTGTATCATAAAGAAGTAATTTTGAAACATTCAGAAAAATTGTGGATAACTGATGCCTAGTGTGAATAAAATTATTTCATTCATGTTACAAGCTGCAAATCATATTTTTGTATCATAAAGAAGTAATTTTGAAACATTCAGAAAAATTGTGGATAACTCATGGATCCAGGGGATAACTTTATTTCATTCATATTACAATGCTGCAAATCATATTTTCGTATCATATATAAGTAATTTTGAAACATTCAGAAAAATTGTGGACAACTGATGCCTGGTGTGAATAATATTATTTCATTCATGTTACAGGCAGAAAGCAAATAAAAACCACAGCAATGCCGTGGCAACATATCATACCTATTAGTGAAAATTTTGGCCCTTTCATAAGCTACAGGGGTATCAATAACAAACAGGATAATCCCTTTATCATTTACAAGCAGCTGTTTTCGATTCGGGATTTTTCCCCTTATCGTCTGTGCCTATTGGTCCCCCTCTATCTTTGTCTGCCACAAATTACATGGGAAGCAGGTATAAGAATCCATTATTATTCTGGTTTGATAGCCGGTATTATTCATCGATCATTGGCACGGGTTTAACCTATGTCACTTGCATAGAACTGAAATATTTCGTGACAGTATGCACCACTTTTAGACAGGTGACTCACTTGAGAAAGTCGAAATATATAAAAGGCAAAAATATTTAAAAGATATCTTTACGAATATCGACGAAATCACAAAATAAGCTGCTTGACAGTTCCCCCCTAGTTGCTGCCGTTTTTTGTTGCTTACTCTCTTTCTGTTTGCCTTTACAGTTACATGCTACGCTTATTTTAATATGAAAAATAAGCGTACTCCCTCCCCCGGGGAAATATCAAATTTACTTTAGATGTGTACCATAAGCAAAAAGGCAAAATTACAAAAATTCATGTGTAATGTTCGTTTAACCATAAGGTCGATGCTGCTATAAATTTTTCGGCAGCTGGCGGAAGATTTTTGAAGGATATCGAACCAATGCCGATGGAGGAAATTGCTCGGTCATCTAAAAGGGGTATTTTTTTTACACCTTCAGGCAGATTATGTAAAGCGATGTCTGGCAGGATGGCTACACCAAAGGAGTTTTTTACCATCGAGATAACGGCATGTTCATCATCTAAATGAAAAGCAATTTCAGTAGAGAGTTTATTTGATTTCAAAATGTTATGGATGATTTTAAGGGAAGAATTTTGGAGAATCAGCTTCTCTTCCTTTAATGCATTTGGCTTTACAGAATTTTCAGCACCAAGATGGTGGGTTTCCGGCACAACACAGTAAAACGCTTCTCGCTTTAAATGGAGAACCTCCAGATCGGCAGCAGGCAGCATTAAAAAACCGAAATCTACAATCCCCTGAGAAATCCACAGAGAGATTTCCTCCTGTTTCCCCTCCACGATGTCTACTTTTATATGCGGATATTGATCCATGAATTTTTTCAATATTCCAGGAAGCCATACAGCACAAATAGATGAAAATGTGCCGATCCTAACAGTCCCGATTTCTAGTCCTCTTATTTCTCCAGCCTCCTGAAGCATTTTTTCATTCAAATATAAAATCTCCCTAATATATAACAACATTCGCTCGCCGTTTACGGTTAGCCTGATGCCTGCTTTATTCCGGGTTAATAAGGAAAACCCCAGCTCTTTTTCCAAGCTGGAAATGGCATGACTTACCCCTGATTGGGAAATATTTAACGATTCACTTGCTTTTGTTAAGCTGCCAAGTTCTACTACTTTATGAAATATTTCATATTTACCAATCGACAAATTCATCCCTCTTTATATTAGTTTTACTCATAATATAACATAAAAAATGAATTATTTTCATTCGTGGAAGTCTGTCAAAACCTCTATTAGATGAGTCAGATAGTAAGCCGGATAGAAAAGGTTTAAGATGCTTACATTAATAAATAAAACTCTTTCTTTCAAAAGGAGAAAACGATGATTAAGCTTGTCTTGATCCGACATGGACAGAGTGTTTATAATTTGGAAAACAAATTTACAGGATGGACAGATGTTGATTTATCCCCTAATGGTTTAAAGGAAGGTCGCAAAGCTGGCCAAATATTAAAGGCGCATGACTATTGTTTTGATATTGCTTATACATCTGTTCTAAAAAGAGCGATTCGAACACTTTGGATCGTTCTGCAGGAAATGGATTTAATGTGGATTCCTGTATACAAATCATGGAAACTGAATGAACGCCATTACGGGGCTTTGCAAGGTTTAAATAAGGAAGAAACAGCGAAGAAATACGGAAAAGAAAAAGTCCATCAATGGAGAAGGTCAATGAATGAACTTCCTCCTCCTATAACTAGAACCGACAAGAGATATGAGGGCTTTGAAAAGCAGTATAAGCATGTTCAGGAAAAAGACCTGCCTCTTACTGAAAATTTGGCGGCTACTGAAAAAAGAGTGCTTGCTTACTGGAATGAGGCCATTGCACCTGAAATAAAATCGGGTAAAAAAGTGATCATTTCAGCTCATGGCAACACCATTAGAGCACTAGTTCAATATTTGGACCAGATCTCCTCCAATGGAATTGCTGATTTAAACATTCCAACAGGTGTACCATTGGTTTATGAATTGGATGAAAACTTAAAACCGCTGAAGCATTATTATTTAGGCATGCAGGGTCCTTTACGTTCAGATGAGGTAGAAAAGTTGTTCTAATCAGTTTTAATACCGAATGATGGAGACACATTAAACTTCTTAGAAAATATAATATGAAAAAAGAGCGCATCCACTGAATGCACTCTTTCTTCATCATTACTTTTGTCCGGTATAAATATGAATGGCATCCCGCAGAAACTCTGCCATTCCAGGCTGAATTTCATCATAGTTCGCTTTGAATCTCTCATCCTGAACGTACATATTCGCAAGTCCCGCATGTGCTTCTTTGCTGTATTCCGTCCAGTAAATCTTCAGCCATTGCTTGTGAAGATCTGCTGCTTTTTGTGCTTCATCACTTGCAGGATCTCCCGTCTTGTAAGCATCAGCTAAGAGCGATTTATATTCTTTTTCCAGCCGTGCTGCTTTATCAAATTGTTCCTGAGTCATATTTTTTAATTTCTCATTCGAGCGGTTCACTGTATTTTCCCCGTATTTTTCACGGATTTCTTTGCCATATTTTTGTTCATTATCATCAATCATTTTTTGCTTAAATCCTTCAAATTTTTCTTTATCACCCATCTTCATTCTCCCTTCAGAAGCAGCGATCGTCTTCTCAACATTTGAAATCAGCAGATCCAGCTGCTTTCGTTTTTGCAGGAGCTTTTCGCGATGTTCAATAAGTGCATTTGAACGGTCAAAATCCGGATTAGCCAGAATTTCCTGAATTTGTTCCAGACTTAAGCCGAGTTCCCTGTAAAAGAGAATATGCTGAAGTCTGTCTACCTCTTCTACCCCATAAATTCTGTAACCTGATGAACTCATTCTTGCCGGCTTAAGAATGCCAATTTCATCATAATATCTGAGGGTTCTGGCCGTTGTTCCTGATAATTCTGCAAGCTTTTGCACGGTATATTCCATCTGATCACCTCCTGATAAATTTACTTTACACCTTTACGCTGCGTGAAGGTCAATGGCCATTTTAAAAAAAATCATATTTGCTTCTTCTTCTTTTTAAAAATTTGTTAGAATTTCTGCTTTAAAGGACTCATAATAGAAATTGATTTCATTTCAATTGTCAGCACAGGCAAGCGCTAGAAGAAGACTTATCTTATTCTGAAGGAGGAAAGTACGATTTATCTGAATGAAAGTTACCAGTTTAATACGTAAAAATACAAATTAATTGAGTGTTAAACCAAATTACACAGCTATGAACCAAAATAGAGAAGGAGATTCATCATGCTTACAAATTGGCATCATTTAAATTTATTGGCTATTCTAGCAGGCGGTTTCCTGTATATCATCTATGGCACGATTTATTATTCTATTTTTTTATCGGACAGGAAAAAGAGCAGGCCAGAAGGATTGTTTGAACAAATGAAAGGACCTTCAAAATATATTTTTTCTATAGTAATTGCCTTTATCAGTTCATTTTTAGTATCCTTTTTGATACAAGCTTCGGATTCACATACAGGGCTTGAAGGAGCATTAACGGGCTTCATCATAGGCTTCCTTATTTCGATGGTATATTTTAAAAATTGCTTATTTGGCCTCATGTCTAAAAAAGCATTTTGGATCGCCATTGGTGATCACCTAGTTGTATTTACTTTACTTGGATTTTTACAAGGGTTTATCCTTTAAATATGAAAAAACCCCTTCTTATTTTTCAAGAAGGGGTTCTAAAATTTAACGAATCTTCTTATTCGCTGTTCTTTTCCATTTGCAATGGTGTTGTTTCGTCTACTTTTGATCTTGAAAGATAAATAACCAAAGCTAGGATAATGACAATAAATATAAGGCTTGTACCAGTGGTTCCAAGTCCAAGACCGCCTTCTTTGTGAGGCTGTGAAAGGTAGTCTCCTATTGAAGCACCAAGCGGACGAGTCAGAATGTAGGCAATCCAGAATGCCAGCACTCCATTCATTTTGAAACTAAAATAGCCGATAGCCGTAATGGCGATAAGTGCTGCAAAAATAAGGCCTGATTTCCAATAGCCTAAGTTCATTCCCTCAGATAAAAGATCTCCTGCAGCTGTTCCTAAAGCAAAGGTGAATAGAATTGTGAGCCAGTAGAATGCTTCTCTTTTCGTTGTGTAAATGGAGTGAATAGACAAAGTCTTTTCACTTGCATACCAGGCAGCAAATGTAGCGATCAGGAGAATACTGAAAACAATGGTACTAACCTCAAGCGGAACGCCAAAATTGTCTGTCAGATTATCGGTGACGAGTGTGCCGACAACACTAATTAGTAAAACGGAGCTCCAGTAGATCCAAGGAATATATTTTCTTGCCTTGAATTGAAAAATCAAGAATACTACTAACAGAATGGTGCTAAGTAAGGTCGTATTCGTAAGACCAAAATTTAAATTCATGTTTAAAAAGTCTGCCCCTGTCTCACCAACTGTTGTAGCCATGATCTTAATAATCCAGAAGAAGATTGTGATTTCCGGAACTTTGTTCAGCATCTTTCTTGCTGGCGATAAAGATTCTAGCTGCAATTCTTGTTCATCTTCGAAATTCCTCATCAAAAAAACCCTCCTCAGTTCTTATACTTTTGGCTCAGTTAAAGCTTAATGCTGATTTTTATTCCTTGTTGATTGGAGCGGGTGCTGAGACTCCCGCTTAGTAAAGCGTGTCAAGGGAGAACCCCGCAGGAGCAAAGCGACGAGGAGGCTCTAAGGTAAGCCCGCTCAAGCTTGAGTGCCTGCTAGCTGCAATCAACAGCCAAGTTTAAAAGAGCCATTCTTTTAAATAGTAAAATTCACGATTACATTCTTTACTATAATCACTCGGAATAAAAACAAGCTGAAAAAGGAATAAGAGTTTGATGAAAAATTTATCATATATTTGCTACTTCCAAAAGCAAACAGCGAATAAGAGGCCAAAACCCATGCCTCTATCCAGAAGTGCTTCATCCCGTAATCAAATGTGATATGTAAAACAAAGTCGCTGCTATGAGAAAAAGCAATAATAAAATCCCCAAATAGATTCTAAATCGGACTGTTCTCAAATTCGCTCCCCTTTTCTGCTTATATGCCTTTATTTTGACGCATTCTATGTCCCTTCTTACTTGTAACTTAAAGTTAGGTTGGGTAACATAATTATTGAATGAACAAATCTATAAAATAACCGCTAATATAGCTTTAACTGTCAGAGCTTTTTTAATGCATAAAGGTTGCTCATTAAATCACTGCTGATGTGTTGTATAGTTTAGAAAGAAGGTTCAATCATGGAAGAGGGATTAATTAAATGCAAAAACTGCGGAGCTATCATTCCTTACGGTTCTGTTGAATGTCCAGAATGCCACATACAGAATCCTGTTCCAAAGTCAGAAAAAGTGAAAAATAATTTGATTATCTTTTTTGCAGGCGTTGTCATTTTGCTCGTCCTGACAATGGCATTTGGTGCGCTTAATTCTTTTTTTAAATTCTTTTAGGAAGGCTCTTTTCTTAAACCTTGTTGCTCATGGCAAAAACTTCAAGAAAAGATGCCCCGATGCGTGATAAGAGCATGTACGAAAAACAACAATCTCTGCGAAAACAGCCTTGCTTAAACTTTGCAGAAGTAATCTTTACGAAAAAGCCTCTGAAAAAAAGAAAGGCAGATGATCTTTGAAGACCATCTGCTTTTTTTGTTAAATTCACCTTTTGCCGCTTGAGGCGGGTGAAAAATTTAAACGCAATATTTTTTTAATTTCCTTTAAAGCTTCGTCGGAATTGTTAACTTCTAGAACGATTTTATGATCTTCAGGGTATAGCCTTGCTGTATGGTCATATCTTGGATCATAATAAAATTCCAAAAGAAGCTTTATAGCAGATGAGAATGCTCCAGAAAGAAGATCCTCTTCAATTTTTGCTGCTACTGGTGTATGAATTCTGTTTTTTATCATACGAAAGGCTTGCAGGCATTCTTCTTGGTGGTCTTCTGGCTGGTAATCCTCTAAAATGTGTCTGACTCTTTCTTCTAATGGAATACTTACAAAAATTTGTACCGCTTCTTCCTTTTTTTCCATAATGCTTTCAGGCAAAATCACTTTGCCGACTCTTTTGCTTTCAGCCTCAAACAAGACATACGGAGATTGATTTAAAGTGAGAACTTTTTCTGCAAAAAGAGCATCAAACATCTTTTGGTTATGAGGATCCAAGCCAATTTGACCAAAAATAGACCCTCTGTGATTAGCCATTCCTTCAAGATCAATGACAGGATAATCTTCATCCTGCAGTTTGTTCAGTATCTTTGTTTTTCCTGATCCGGTATAGCCGTTCAGTACATATGCCTTTGGAGAAATCTTCATATGTTCAATTGTGTCAACAATCCACTTTCGATAAGCTCTGACACCGCCATGAAGACGATAGGCTTTGATCCCCATTAAATCCAGAACCGTAGCAGAAGTTCTGCTACGCATTCCTCCGCGCCAGCAAAAAACCGCCTTTTCTCCTTCTATAGCAGCAAATTCTTTTATAAAAGCAGGAAGTTTGCGCGAGACCACTTCCAGCCCTTTATCTTTTGCTGCCTGTACACCGGTTTGTTTGTACAGTGTTCCAATTTCGGCACGTTCTTCATCTGTAAAGAGCGGGATATTGCAGCTTCCTGGAATCGTTGCTGCTCTGTATTCAGAAGGAGAACGCACATCAATTAAAACAAGCTTTCTTTTTTCTCTTATTTTCACCATTTCATCTACCATAATGTCCTGAAACAATGCCTAAACCGCCTTTCTATTCGTTAAGAAACAACTATATGACCTGGGTGGTCTTCAACCACTTCTCCAATTTGTGCCGCTTCAACACCAGCTGTTTTAAGATCATGCAAAAGAGCATCTGCGTCATTTGGGGATACGGAGATTAAAAGTCCTCCTGATGTGACGGCATCACATAAAATCCACTGGTCAATCTGATCCATAGCTTCAGGGAAAGTAACATCCCCTTCTAAGTGGCGGTAATTATTTTTAGTTCCCCCAGGAATAACTCCCTGTTCCGCAAGCTCCCTTACACGCGGCAGTATAGGAACCTTATCGCTATAGATGTTTAAACCTTTTTTGCTTCCTTTCGCCATTTCAGAAGCATGTCCTAGAAGACCGAACCCGGTTACATCTGTACAGGCGTGCACATCAAAAGCATCCATCTTTTCCGCTGCTGTTTTATTCAATGCTGCCATAACACCAGTTACACGGTTAATTTCATCTTCTGACAGCAACTCTCTTTTGATAGAAGTTGTCAAAATGCCAACTCCGATCGGTTTCGTTAAAATGAGCTTATCTCCTGTCATTGCACCTGCATTGCTTCTTACCTTATCAGGATGAACAAGACCAGTGACGGCTAAACCAAATTTTGGTTCTTTATCTTCAATGGAATGGCCGCCAACAAGTGTCGCTCCTGCTTCTTTTAATTTATCTCCAGCTCCTCTAAGAATATCAGCGAGGACTTTTTTATCTAAATCAGCGATTGGAAACGCTACGATGTTAAGTGCAGTCAACGGTTTACCACCCATAGCGTATATGTCACTGATCGCATTGGCAGCAGCTACTTGGCCAAATGAGTAAGGGTCGTCGACAATCGGGGTAAAAAAATCAACCGTTTGAACAAGAGCTAATTCATCACTAAGACGGTATACCCCCGCATCATCGCTTGTGTCCAACCCAACAAGCAAATTTGGGTCAGCCGCCGCAGGAGGCAGACTGCGGATAACCTCCGCAAGGTCAGACGGGCCTATTTTACATCCGCATCCCCCTTTTGTAGATAAGGAAGTCAATTTAATCGAACCAGATTGTGTCATTTATATCAGCCTTTCTTTTTTTAAACTACATTCAATAAACCTATTATAAAGGAGACTGCTGCAAAATATAATAAAACAAGCTTTTGAAGAAAGTTTCAAGTAAAATTCATGCTCAGCACTGGTAAAATGATATAATGGTTTAATTGACATTATACTACTATTTAAAGGAGGTTTTAAAGAATGGCGCAATTACAGTCCACTTTAGCACAAAAAGGAACAGTCAATAAAAAGGTCATCTGGTTTGCTGCAATTTTCCTCCTATTCGCTGCAGCAGGGCTATTCTATGTAAAGTGGTACCCTTATTATTTTAAAAGCTTTTCCGCTGCTGCTACCCATTCTATAGGCAATTCAATCCTTGGAGACCCCTCTAAACCAGCATCCTTTTCATGGGATAGCGCTGTCTCTTATGCTCTTGCTTATTTTAATGCTGTCTGGAAAGCTGCAATCTTAGGTATTTTACTTGGTTCTCTCATTCAGGTGCTTCTGCCGTCTCAATGGCTTATCAAAGTACTTGGAAAGACATCATTCGGAAGCACGGCAGCAGGAGGGCTTGCATCTATTCCCGGAATGATGTGTACATGCTGTGCAGCCCCTATGGCAGTCGGTCTTAGAAAAAAGAAGGTTTCCGTTGGAGCTGCACTGGCCTTTTGGTTAGGAAACCCGGCGATAAATCCAGCTACACTCGTGTTCATGACTTTTGTTTTATCATGGAAATTTACTCTTTTGCGTCTGGTTTTTGGCGTTATTCTGACTTTTGGCGTCAGCTACTTGGCAAATCACTTTATAAAAGATTCTGAGGAAGTTGATCTTGACCAGCTGATGGAAAAAACAGAAATGGAACAAGAAGAGCCGTTTTTCGTAAGGTGGATGAAAAGCATTGGAATGATGCTTCTTTATATTGTTCCTGCATACGTTGTCTCCGTTCTATTGGTTGGAGCAGCCCGTATTTGGCTTTTCCCGCATGTCGGTGAAGCAGCAGCTAACAGTATTTTAGTTGTGATTGAGTTTGCCATTGCAGGCATGCTGTTTGTCATTCCAACTGCAGCTGAAATTCCAATTATTCAATCCTTTCTTGCTTTCGGTCTTGGCACAGGACCAGCTGGAGCGCTGCTATTAACTTTACCATCTATAAGTCTTCCGTCCTTATTAATTGTTGGCAGGTCTTTCCCTGCGAAGGTTCTTATTTTCACAGCAGTTTCTGTAGTGGTACTCGGTATACTTTGCGGTCTTACAGGAATGCTTATCCTTTAAGAAACTATTAAAAACAGCGCCGGAAACCCTATTCTGGCGCTGTTTTTCCTATTCAAATCATTAATAAACATCTTTCCTTGTAAAAAAGAAAAAAGAAACGATGAGTCCAAGTATGGCCCATATGAGCAGGACAATCATCGAAAAGCCGAGTGTCATGCCTTCGATTGGCGGAGCCATACCGCTGATATAATCTGTCAGTCTAAGGTTTACCATAAACAGATACTTGGCAGAGTCCCATGAAGAAACCATGTTGGATAAAATAGCTCCTGCAATTAACGAAGCAAGCATAACGCCCATGACAGAAGCTGTGCTTTTCATCAATGCAGAAAGACTAAATGTTAGCGTGCCGACTATAATAGCTACAAACCAGACCAGTCCGAAATCTATAAAGATATACTGCCACTGGCTCATCATATGAACTCCGCTTGTCATAAGCTCCGATCCTTGAATCGAAAATCCAGTTAGGACAGGCAGGTTCCATCCTCCATATCCCATTGCCATTCCTGAGATGAGAAAGGATAACACCCCTACAGAAAGGACAATAAAGGAGATAGCTAGCAGTAGGGTCAGGTATTTACTCAGCAGAATCTTCCATCTTTTAATCGGTCTTGTTAACAAAAGCTTGATCGTCCCGTTTGTCGACTCAGAGGAAACAATGTCACTTGCGATGACCATGACCATCAGCGGCAAAAGCAAATCAATGGAATTTTCGGCGAACGTTTTCATAAAGGTTGGAGCACCGGGTGCAGTTGGATTAATATTGTGATCCAAATAATACTGCTGCTGATTCATCCGGATGTGCAGAAATTTTTTCCATTCCCCTGAAATGCCACTGGAGCTTAATCTGTTTTGGGTATTAATAATTTCCTGCTGAACTTGAGTGCGCCAATCATCTGTCCCTGCTTGCTTGACTGCTTCCTCGTGCTGCCTGACTTGAGCATAAGTAAACAGCGCAACCAAAACGGCAATGATCGCCATAATAATGAATAGCCTTTTTTTGCGGACAATTTTAATCATTTCGTTATAGATAAGATTAATCAATTGTTTCACCTTCTGTCAGTTCAATGAAAAGGTCTTCTAATGCAGGAATTTTTACCTCAATTCCATTTACCTTCACTCCCTCTTCAACCAGACTCTCATTCCAAAAGGCAATTTGACTCTTTTCATTAATCGTTACAAGTGTACTTTCATTTTCTGAAAGGATATCTGTTTTTTCAGATAGTATTTCTCTCGCTTTATTTATTGGAGAGGCATGCCAAATCACTCTTTCCTTTTCTGTCAGCAGGGCAGAAACAGAATCGATGCGCAGAATATTCCCTTTAGACATGATGGCAACTCTGTCGCACATTAATTGAATTTCGCTTAAAAGATGGGATGAAACGAGGACAGTTAGGCCTTCCTTTTCAGCAAGAAATCGGATAAATCCCCTCATTTCTCTTATCCCCATTGGATCCAGGCCATTTGTTGGTTCATCTAAAATAAGAACTTTTGGACTGCTGAGCAGCGCCTGTGCAATACCAAGCCTTTGTCTCATTCCAAGAGAGAAAGTGCTGACCTTGTCATCAATACGGTGCTCCAGCCTAACAAGATGAACAACTTCATCAATTCTTTCTTTTGTCACACCAGGAATCATTCTGCGGAAATATTCAAGATTTTCTCTTCCGCTTAAATAAGAGTATAGTTCAGGGTTTTCTACAATACAGCCAATATTGCGAATGGCTTTTGTAAAATGCTTTTCCAAATCATATCCGCAGATCGAAATGTGTCCTGCAGAAGGTTTGATTAAGCCTACAAGCATTCTGATCGTCGTCGTTTTTCCTGCTCCATTTGGACCGAGAAAACCGAAAACCTCGCCTTTTTGAAGTTCAAAGCTAAGGCCTTTTATAATTTCCTTTTTTCTGATTGTTTTCTTGAGTCCGCTCACTGAAAGCGTAATATTTTTTGTCATTTTGCCTTGCCTCCCCCGCTGAAAACGATGAGGGATGACAAGCGTTCTCCTATCAGTTTATAGCCCTCGCTGTTTGGATGAAATTTATCACTGTACAAAAAGTCATTCACATTCTGCTCAAATAAATCAAAGGTGGGAACAACAATCGTTTTTTTGTATTTTGAGGCCTCTTCGGCTGTGTAATAGTTCCAATTTATTACGATTTTAGAGGTTTCTTTACTGCTTGAAAGATCACTGAAAGGATTATAAAGCCCAATATAAAAAATGGTTGCTTCAGGATTTATTGATCGAATTTGCTTGAAAATATGATCAAGTCTTTGGAGAAAAGCTGAACGGGTGCTGTTGATAGCAGAGCTTGATAAGTCATTCATGACCTTGCCGCCGTTAAATAAATCATTCCCGCCAATTGTCATGACAACAGCATTAGCATTTTTAATCTGACGCTGGATTTCCTGCTGTTTCAGCTGATTGGCAAGCCCGGTAGATGTCTGTCCCCCAATAGCAAGATTAGTCAGCTGGATTTTTTGCTTAGTTTTACTTTTCAGATTATCCATCAGATAACCGACATACCCTTTGCCGCTTGAATCACCGATTCCTCTTGTCAAAGAATCACCAAGGCCGACTATATGATATTCCTTGTCCTGATCCTGATCAATCGATTTGCTGCCCTCAGCCATTTTAGGAGGAGGCTCAGGCTTTTGGAAAAACTGGCTGTTAATCGTCCAGCCGAGACCGGCAATCCATAAAAGACTTGCTAAAAGCGAAAGGATTGCAATGAATTTTACACTATTCATTTCTATTTTGAACACCTTTCCAATTAAAGTGCAAATATTACTCCTATTGTAACGCTAAACAAGGAAGAAGGCTTACTACAGTGTTTTAGAATGTTTTATGATAAAAAAAGAGCTTAGCACTAAGTGCCAAGCATTTACCACAATCTGCCCTTGAAACGTGGAATCAGTTTGTACGAATCCAGTACCTCTTCACAATATTCCCATTTTCCTCTATGAAATCCGATTCAAAAACTCCGCCATTTTTAAGTATGGTTTTTTCTGAAGCTGTATTATCTCCATCACAAGTAACCAGCGCATCTTGTATTCCCATTTCTCTCGTTTTCTCTAAAGCTAATGAAAGGGTAGCCGTCGCATAGCCTCTTTGCCTTTTTGAGGGGGCAACACCATACCCGATATGCCCTCCTCTTTGAAGAAGATAGTCATTTAACCGATGCCGGATATTAACAGCCGCTACAATTTCAGATTGCTCATTCTTTAAAAGGTAAGTTGAATTAGGAACAAAGGTCTCCTGAACATTTTCTTCCCTTTCCTGATCCCGACAATAAGCCACTTGATCTTGAAATGAACTTGGATCTCTTCCGATAATCCATGGAACAATTTTTTCTCCGCTTATCATCCAATCTTGATAAAATGCCATATATTCTTCTTCTAATTCTATTGAAGGCTTTACAAGTTTCAGCATACGGCTCCTCCTTTTTTTCATTTGGCTCTTTTAAACTTGGGTGTTGATTGCAGCTAGCAGGCACTCAAGCTTTAGCGGGCTAACCTTAGAGCCTCCTCGTCGCTTTGCTCCTGCGGGAGCGGGGTGTCTCCCTTGACACGCTTTTCTAAGCAGGCGTCTCAGCACCGCTCCAATCAACAAGGTGTAAAAATCAGCATTAAGCTTTAACTGAGCCTTTCATTTAATTAACCCCATAAAAAAGTAAAAGTCATTGCTATGTCATTTTTTATGCTTTATCCAGAATACTGATATGAACGGCTATCTTGCAAGTTTTAATCTGTCGCTTGGCAAAAATATGGCGAGCAAACCAGCTGCAAGCGGAAGGACAGAAAGGACCGAAAAAACAGCAGCCACACCTGCCATATCGGAAAGCCCACCCATTAAAACAGAACCGATTCCTCCTGCACCAACTCCAAAACCAATTGCCAAACCTGAAGCAGCAGCTATGTTTCTCGGCAACAGCATTTGCATATATACAACTGTAACCGAAAAGGAAGATAGAACGCTTAGACCAAACAAAAGCAGATCCATCACCGATAGCACACCGGTTAAATGCGGAAAAAGCAAAGCAAATGGGGTGGCTGAAAACAGCGAAACAACAAGCAATCGCTTAAAACCAATCTTATCAGACCAAATTCCCCCAATAAATGTTCCTAAAGCACCGGCTCCTACAAAAACAAAGTTAAGAAGTTCTGACTGTTCGATGGATAGTCCTTTTAAGTAAAAAGGCAAAAAAACAACAACGCCGATTTGGCACCAGGAACGCAAAATAATAATGAGAACGAGAATAATAACACCAGGAATATTATTTTTGCCAGGTATCTCTTTTTTCTTTTGGCTGTTCTCTTTTACCTTTTCCCCCATCCACCCCAATATTTGAGCAGTTACTGGAATGGAAAGAATCGCTAGCGGTATAAGCCACAATAGCCCGTGAATTCCAGTATGAATGAGAAATAACGGGATCATCAAAGGACCAAATGCCTGTCCTGCATTTCCTCCGACTTGAAAAATGGCTTGTGAGAGACCTTTTTGAGACCCTGCAGCAAGATGGGTGCCTCTAGATGCTTCAGGATGAAAAGCTCCAGAACCTAGCCCAGATAAAGCAATAAAAAACAGCAGCCAGCCAAAAGACGGTGCTGCCCCTGTAAGGGATAAACCCATAATGGAAAGAAAGACCCCTCCTGTAAAAAGCCATACCCTCGGTTTCTTATCAGCCATTGCACCGAATAGCGGCTGAGAAACGGAGGATGTCAGGTAAGAAATCAGAACGATTAACGATGCCTGGGTATAGTTAAGGACGAGATCCTGCTTGTAGAGGACGACAAGTGCAGGCACCATACCAGTCGTTACTAAATCATTTAAAAAATGGGCGCCGCTAAAGGTGAATACCGCTCTTTTATAAAAAGGGATTTTTATCGCAGCAGCTTTGGAATGGCTTTCATTACTTTTTATCATTTTGTTCAACTCCGTATCTAGTATCACATTCTCCTTCCTTAGTTTACCTTTTCATTTTAATGAGCACTAGTGAATTGCTTCAGGATTGCTGTTCTCCTCAGGAGCTGCCTTTTCGAATAAGAAACATTAAGAGCCGAATGATTAAAAAAGAGCCAGTAATGGAAGATAAGGTATAACGCCAGTTCCATGCTTTTTTGTATTTCACCAGCCTTGTTTTCTTTTCAAGCCAATATTCTAATGCTGTTATTCGAATACTAAAGTAAAATACTTGTTTTAAAGCTTCAATCAGACGTGAATTATTGGTAAACTGATTGTAAAACACGCACATTAGCGGAAACAGCAAATAGTCAAAAAGGACACTTGTATTAAATGATTAGGTTTAGGAGCCGAGCCGGACAGGATATTTTACGTATCCCTTTTTCACTGCTGCGTTATCTGCAAGAGAAGCGAAATAACTTTTCATAAAAAAAACGAGCAGCCAATCCTTAAGCGGTTGTCTTTTAAGTACAAACAATAAAGAGGCCAACCCAAAAAGGTAAAGAAATTTTAAGGTGTTTTTTTCGAATTTGTTCTTCATTTGCTTCTTCCCTCCCTAAAGTATGTCATTAGATTGACCATTTCCAGAGGAACTTACGCTTTACAAAGCGGATTCGTTTTTCTTTTTCATTATTTTATTTATGATGGGAGAAGCACTTGCAAGAAAGAAGGTATTGATATGAATCTTAGTATATTGGATCAATCTCCAATTCTTTCCGGTATGACGGCACGGGATGCTTTGCGCGCTTCCGTGGAGCTTGCAAAAGCTGGAGAAACATTAGGATATACCCGTTACTGGATTGCAGAGCATCATAATCTTTCAGGGTTAGCGTGTCCTTCACCGGAAGTGATGCTTGGAATTCTTGGAGAAAACACTACTTCTATTCGCATTGGGTCAGGCGCTGTGCTCCTTCCCAATTATCGTCCTTATAAAGTAGCAGAATCGTTCAATCTGCTTTCAACCCTTTTTCCAGGAAGAGTGGATCTTGGAATTGGCAGAGCGCCAGGCGGATCTGCAGAGGCATCCATTGCTTTATCAGGCAATTTTTTAAAAAATGTGGCAGAAATGCCTGACAGATTAAAAGAGCTCTTAAGCTTTTTATATAATAACTTTCCAGAGTCCGACCTTAACTCAAAAATTTCTGCTTCCCCATTGCCGTCTGTTCCTCCAAAGCCCTGGCTGCTTGGAACAAGCGAAAAAAGTGCTCTTTTAGCAGGAAAAAACGGAACAGCTTATGCATTTGGACATTTTATGAGCGATAAAGACGGCGCCGCTATCGTAAAAAGCTACAAAGATACGTTTATTCCAAATGAGCAGCTTCAAAAATCGGAAGCAATCGTGACGGTTTCTGCAATATGTGCAGAAACGTCCGAACAAGCAGAGGATTTAGCCAAGAGCTTTCTTGTTTGGCAAATACAGCAGCTAAATGGCTTAAGCAAATGTTTGCCTGCATTAGGTGAAGCAAAGAAGTATTTCCTGTCTGCAGATGAAAAACAAATTTATGAAAAGATGAAGAAGAAAATCATTATTGGAAATCCAGCACAAGTAAAGCAGCAGCTTCTGGAAATTCAAACCAGCTATAATGTAGATGAGATCATGATTGTCAGCATCACTCCAAGCTACGAAAAACGGATCCGCTCCTATTCCTTAATTGCTGAAGAATGTTTGTAACTTCTTTTAAATAGGCTCTTTTCTTAAGGCTCTTTTCTTAAACTTTGATGCTCATGACCCTATATTTAGTCCTCGAAACCATTGGTATGGCAAAAACTTTAAGAAAAGATGACCCGATGCTAGTCTAAATGCGTGATAAAAGCATGTATGAAAAACAACAATCTCTTCGAAAACAGCCTCAAAGCTCTATTAAACTTGGCTGTTGATTTCCGCTTCAGGCGTTCGCTTTCCGAGGGCGTTTAGGTAAGCCTACTCGGTGCTTAGAACCTGCTTAGATCTTACCTACCCGCTATCCCGCAGGATTCTCACGCCTTCCGCTGCAATAAACAGGTGTTAAAAAATCAATATCATGCCTGCCTTAACACAGCCAAATACAAAAAAACAGACAGATAAGATACTTATCAGTCTGCTTTTTTCTCATATTTATTATTCAGTCAATCCCAAATCAAAATCACCAATTGAGTTTTCTTCATATAAGTTTGTAACCGAGGTAGAATAGTGATAAATGGTCCCCTTGAATGATAGATCCAGTTCAGGAACCTTCACCGTAAAAGAATTTTGATAAAGCAGAGTTGTCACATCATGATATTCTTTCCCGCTATTTACTTTAAAGTGAAATCTAACTTTTTTCTTTCCATCAATACTTAACTCTTCAAAGTCAAATACTTTAAAGGAGATGTCATTTAAAATAACTTCGTTGACCACGATGACTTATCCCTTCCTTCCAGACGGCTTTGCTTCATATATATTAACCTCTAGTATCTCTTTTATTAAAAAGGTAACCCTTGCTCGATGCAGCATTTATTTTTTTGTCAGTTTGAATTGCCGGGACGTTATCTGATTTCAGCTGCGAAGTCAGCTCCATGAACCATTCTTCATCCCCTGCAGCAAGGGCGACATCAATAAGCTGTAAAAGCTGTTCTTTATGAATAGCCTTAGTAATCGCAGTTTTTTCAACCCATTTGTTTAAAAGTCCAATCGTTCTTCCAACCAGATGGGAATTATCACATTGTACAACTTTTACTTTTATCACGCCATTGGTTGGTTCAATCGCTTCGATATAGCCATGAATTAATTCTCCGCTTTTCAATTTGCCTCTGATCCAATCTCCAATTAGCAAAGTAAGTTTGTCAAAGCTGGACATGATCTGCTTCCCCTCTCTCAATAAGTTAATAGTTAATCTGTAATTTAATATTGTACAGTTAGTGTAAAATTTTAAACCTTGCTTGGACTTTCTTTTACTTTTTGAAGAAGAGAGCTTATTGTAACATTGCTCAAATATTTTTCCAAATGTATCTCTGCTTCATCAAATACAGTGTCCATTACAATCTGAATATTAGATGATACCGGGCAAGCTTCGGCAGGATCTCCTGTAGACCAGCTTGGTTTTATTGTTCCGCAGGAAACGCTTCGATAAATCTGTGCTAAGGTTATTTCATCGGGATGAGCTTGAAGGAAGTATCCTCCTCCTATACCCTCTTTCGTGCGGACAAATCCTTTTTTGCGCAAGCTGCTCATAATTTTTCTAATTCTAGCAGGATTGGTAGAGACATTTTTTGCAATAGATTCACTGCTTGCCATGTGATCCGGTAAATAAAATAAATAAACTAAACTGTGGACGGCAATGGTAAATTCACTATTCATTGCAAGTTACTCCTTCCAAAGGCTTACTGTAATACTAGTGAATACAGTTTAGAAAATCAACTTTGCCGAACCAAATTAATGCTGGTCCCCGCCTTTTGATGGATTCGTGATAACAAATCCTTCTTCTGGAACGTAATAATATTGGATCCAAACACCATCTAAAAATTCCTGGTTTTTATCAAGCAATACTTTAATTCCTTTATCTGTTTCTACAATTTCATCGTTTTCTGATGGTGTATCCAGGCCGATTTCATAGTGAGCATGATCACCGTGCATATGAGTTACAGAAACACGCACGAATTTATTTTCGCCTTCTTCACTGCTTAACATTTTATTTAAAACCTTTGTTGCGTTTCGGTTAATTTTCGCGTTCATAGTAAAAATCTCCTTAAGGGTTAGATGTAATAAAACCTACTATACCAAGAAAAGTCTTCCTATCAAAATAAAAAGTCTTTTCGATGAAAATTTTTCACAATTTTCCAAACTTTATTCAGAATTCCTGTATTATAATTTTATCAGGAGGAGTGCAAATGACAATTGCGATTATGTTAGTGGTTCTGGTAGGAGTTCTGTCCTTAATTTTTACCATTTTAATCGGCGGAAAAGGGGAAAAAGAATATACATCTTCCACAAAGAAAAATCTGACAAACCTTACATTCATCTATGTGCTGTTAGCATTTATTCTGATCGGCGGTCTTGGCCTTTATTTATATTTTAAATGACCAGGAAAAAACAGGATAGAATAGCCTCCTTAATGTATGAAATGCTCTTTTTTGATCAAACTGAGTAAAAAAGGAGGTTTATAATGAAACATTTAACTGTTCTCATTATCAAGTTTATTGCCGCTATGATTGCATTTGCTGTAGGGCTTGATTTATTTTTTGATGCTACCATTGTAGATATTCTCTCGTTCAGCTTTATTCTGACAGTGTTCTCTTATATTCTAGGTGACCTGATCGTATTACCAGCTCTTGGAAATGTTCCAGCTGCTGTAGTAGATTTTGTCCTAACCTATATGAGTGTCTGGATTTTTGGAAGTGTCCTATTGAATGGATACATTCAAATTGCCTGGGGCAGTGTCATCTCAGCTATCATTATTACGGCAGTCGAGGTACCTCTCCATAGATACTTGCTTTCCAATGTCATTAAACGAAATGTAAGAGATAGAAATTCTGGATATGGTTTTAACCGGAAACTGGCATATGGAACTGAATTTTCAGAAGAGAATGCTATTCCTAAAAAACCAAAAAAGGAAGACAGTGATCATTAAATCACTGTCTTCCTTTTTGGGCCGGATTGAAAAAAAGTTAATGAAAAGGACATTGCAGTGAAAAAATCTTAGACCGTTAAACATATAAAAATGTATTTTATTCATTTTTATTTTGACAAAAGGAGCTTCCCTTTTATCATTTCTTTGTCCATTCGCGCACATTGGACAAGGAATTCTAAGAGAAACAAACATTTTGTAGAACGTTTATATGTTTCAATTACAGTTAATGACGGTATTAAAATAATAAAGAAAGGGTTTTCCTATCAGCTGGAGGTTTTACAAATCCACTTATTAAAAAGGAGTGATAAAAATGGTTATTCGTGCAGGAAGCTGGAGAATGTTGACTGTTAAAGAAAAACTGTTCATCCTAAAAGCTGTTAGCCATAAGATGAAGTTCGCTCATGAATAATATCCTGTTTCAATTAAACAATCTTAATTCAGAACCTTCCATCTCAAAATGTTCCCGCACTCAAACGGTCAGTTTCAACTATAGAAAAAGCAGCATGGCCATTAATGGGGATACTGCCCTTTTCCATTTAATATTTAAATACTTTTACATGGCTTTCAGGTGACCGGAACTCTTTTCTGAAGGCTCAGCTGTCGGCTTGCATGAAAGGAATTTGGCTCTTAGTTTCAAACTGGCAGGTATTCCCCATTCTTGTTAAATCTGCTGATCAATCTAAGGATTATAATGCTGTAAGGAGTCACCAAAACCTTCACTTTCAAAACTAGTCCATACCACATATTGAAGCATTTCAGAGGATTGCTCTATTTCTCCCTCCTCATTTTCCTCTCCTATTTATTTTACAGTAATTTATTCAATGAATGAACAATCATTCATTTTATTTTCAACATAAAAAAACTGGCAGAATAAAGACGAAACGTCTTATCTGACAGTTTTTCAAAATCAGCTCATTACAGGCATCATTTTTTCAGCTTTTAATTCTTCAAGCTTGCGGTTAACATCCTCTTCAGTCAATCCATGTTCTTTCACATAAAGATTCATAGGATGAACTAAACATTCTTGAGAACAGCTGCGATAATGCTTTTCTTCATTTTCGACAGAGGCCAAAATTTGCTTGTTGCAAACAGGGTTTGCACAATTTGTATATCTTTCACATGGATCGCCGGTAAAATAATCTTTACCAACAATGACATGTTCTTTATGGTTAACTGGAACACTGATTCGCTCATCAAATACATAGCATTGTCCGTTCCAAAGTTCTCCCTGTACTTCAGGGTCTTTACCATAGGTAACAATTCCGCCATGAAGCTGGGCAACATCTTCAAAGCCTTCTTTAAGCAAGAAGCCGGAGAATTTTTCACAGCGGATTCCGCCAGTGCAGTATGTCAAAATCTTCTTGCCTTGAAGCATTTCTTTATTTTCACGGATCCAGTCAGGAAGCTCACGGAAAGCTTGTATATCAGGCTTAATGGCTCCTCTGAAATGGCCAAGGTCATATTCATAATCATTGCGGGCATCAAGAATAACGGTGTCTTCTTGCTGCATAGCTTCAAAAAATTCTTTAGGGCTGTAATACTTTCCTGTAATTTCTTTAGGATTCACATCATCTTCAAGCCGAAGTGTGACTAATTCATTACGAGGACGAACATGCATCTTTTTGAAAGCGTGCTGATCTGCTTCATCAATTTTAAAAATCATATCAGCAAATCGAGGATCATTTTTCATTTCAGTCATATAGGCTTCGGTCTGTTCAATTGTTCCCGAAACAGTCCCATTGATCCCTTCCTTTGCCACAAGAATACGGCCTTTGAGTTCCAGCTCTTTGCAGAACTTCAAATGCTTTTTGGCAAATTCCTCTGGATCTTCAATTGTTACATAGTTGTAGTAAAGCAATACTCTGTAAGGATTAATTGACATTTCTTTATCACCTGTCTATTTATATTTGCAAGATATAAATGATCAAGCTCAGTTTATCTTAGCAACAAATTATATTACATGAAAATGAATTGTTTTTCAAGAGGAAATTTCTTCTGCTAATAAATCCGTTATCAAAAAAATTATTGTGGCTATTTTTAGCGCACTTGCTGTTTCAAAAGTCTATCACGCTGCACCATTTCTGATCCGTTACGACATGATGGGTTTTTTTGTCTACGGTTTTTTCACTTAGGACAAGAATTCTGACGGGTTTAAACCCAGCTCCCGGCAAATATCTGATACAGTCTGCTGCTCTGATGGATCAAAATTGCCATCCGCGAATCCTATGGCAATGCTATACCGCACAACAAGTCTGCCAATTTCCGGCTTAGTCCGGATTCTTCCAAGAGCTTTAAGTGCCTCCGCTCTTCCAATCATCCAATCTCTTTCAATGGAAGATACAAAATAATTAAATCGGTCAATGACCTTTTGAGTGTCAAAAACTCTTAGCTCCTGGCTTGAGTGTATAAATTCATGCACTTTCTGCCGTTCAGACTGAGATATGTTTCCGTCTGCCATGCTGACTAAAGCACAGCCTGAAACGACTGCATCCAGCACATCCTGGTTTTTAAATCGGAGAAAAAGATCCTGAGCATTTCTTTTTTGCTCATTTGCCCAGGCAGCAACATCCTTCTGCTCAGGCGAAAATTTATGAAAGCATTGTCCGCATTTAAACTGAACCTTATTTCCTCCAACGAATCCTCCGAGCAAGCCAACTGGTCCAAGAAGCAGCCCCCCTACAGCCGCTTTTCCAATACCAAATCCTTTTTTCCCGGCATTAAGATTTGTTGAATGGCATCGAGGACACGAAACCTGGCCTTGACGGCCTCCAGTATACTGATTCTGGTTCATGGGATTTGATGAACCTCCGTAAGGAGCATTTTGAGGCGTCTGGTAAGTCATTGAATTTGGCTGGGCATAAGATGGCTGAAAAGGATTAGGCTGCTGCTGGTATGTATTCATTCCTCCTTGCTGAGGATACCCTTGATTGTGCTGCTGTTGATACCCTGTTCCTGGCGGCTGGTTGCCGTAGCTTGGTTGATTCGGCTGAAAAGTGTGATTGAAGCCTGTTCCCTGCTGCGGATGAACAGTTGCAGGATCATCTTCAACATTCACACCGAAGTTTCTGCAAAGGGCTGCAAGTCCTCCTTGGAATCCGCTTCCGACTGCGTTGAATTTCCACTCGCCATTATGGCGATACAGCTCAGCTGCAACGATGGCTGTTTCTACGAAAAATTCCTGACCTAAATCGTATCGCAGCAATTCTTCTCCTGAGTCTTCTTTAAAAACACGTACATAAGCATTGGATACCTGTCCAAAATTTTGCCCTTTAACTTGAGCATCATGAATCGTAATCGTAAAAGCTATTTTTTGAAAAGACTGCGGCACACGGCTCAAGTCTACTTTAATCAATTCATCATCAAGCGATCCTGTACCTGTACGATTATCCCCGACGTACAATACAGAGCCGCCTGCCCCACTCGGATTATTATAAAAAACAAAGTCATTATCAGAAGGGACTTTACCGTTTTCTCCGAGAAGAAAAACAGAAGCATCTAAATCGTAATTCGTCCCGCCCATTCTGTTAACGTCCCATCCTAACCCAACAGAAATGTTTGATAGCCCGGGATGCGTTTTTGTTAAATCAACTTTCTGGCCTTTTCGCAGCGTAACTCCCACTAAAATCTCCCCTTAATTGTTTCTAGGAATATAGTCTTTTATCCATTCTATCATTAGATATTTCCGAACCCAAGAATAAACAAAGCATATATGGAAATATGTCATGCTTTTTCCAATTCTGATGATTTAATCATAATAGAGACTGGTTACACTGAAAGCAGATCGTTTGGATCGCCTTTCACAATCCGTTATTCTTTTTAGAAGCATTTTTCACAATGATTGCTGCTTGTTTAAAAGGGTTTTGAAAAAGCATAAAGATTAGATTCGGGGCATCTTTCTTAAAAATTTCAGCCTAACTGACAGGTAAATTCAATATAAAAGGCTGTTTTCACAGAGATTGTTGCTATTCGTAAAAGTTCTAACCACGCATTTTGCCTTGCTTCGGGGCATCTTTTCTTAAGGATTTTGCCAAATCAAGGGTCGTTTAAAAGAAATTTGGAGTGAGGAGCAACAAAGTTTAAGAAAAGAGCCATATAAAAGATGGAAAAGCAACAAAGTTTAAGAAAAAAGTGGAATTGACTGGCTATTTTCGTCATGTGTGCGGATACGGATGAAGAGGCTGAAAAACTCGCCATTTCCCAGGATTTGCAGCTTCTTCGGATAGAAAAAGGGCTGGACAGCAAATTCCTCCTTATGATGAAGCAGCATCCTATGCTTATACTGATTCTTATAGAGAAAAAATCAGGAAAAACAGGAATCGTATGATTATTGGTTCTAAAGAAAACGTGAGTTGAAAGGCTTTTAAGGCTTGAGGTATTATACCAAATTGAAGAATTTATGATTCTCAAAAACGGACATCGTTTTGAAGATCGAAAGAGATCTTATGAACTTTTGGCAGAATTCTACATACAAATTGGATAGATCTCTGCCTTAACGAAAGAAGAGAATCCCAATGTAAAGGGACTCCCTGAAAACATAAGGACTTAGCAAAGTTCAGTTTATTAACCAAAAGTATTTAGAATGAGAGCATGGCACCTCTTTCATCAAATACTGCGGTTGGATTCCAGGCCACTTCCCATAAATTGTTTTCAGGATCGGAGAAGTAAGCTGTCCTGCCTCCCCAAAAAGCATCACCAGGTTCTTTTAAGACCCTGCCATTTACCTTCTTAATCGTTTCTATTACCGAGTCTACTTCATCGGGAGTTTTCACATTAATAGCCATGGTAAATCCTTTATAAGTACCGGGTGCTGCCTTGAAGCTTACTCCTGCATCTTTTTCCAGCTCTTCTATTGGAAAAATGGAAAGCAGCACACCTGCTGTTTTGAAGACTGCATATGAATCAGAACTAATGTCTGTTTCTTCCCACTCTAAGCTTTGATAAAAGGCTCTTAATTCTGGCACACTTGAAGCTCCAATTGTTAATAACGTTATTCGCTGCGGAATCATGCTCTTACCTCCAAAAAAATACTTAGCTGCTTTACCTATTCTTCAAAAACAGCCATTCCCCTCAAAGGAGATTCGTATATGAAAAACCCTAAGAAATTTACATTTATGCAGAAAAGGGCAATTTCCTTTAATCGGTTCAGAGTGGTCATATCTTCTTTTCTTAATAAAGGATGATTTTTGACAGCATTCCTTCACTCCCCCTAAAATTTCAGACAGTGAAAGTTTCCCTTTGTTTGGCTATATAAAACGTTTACTTTTTTGAGTTTGAATCCTGCTATATAACATACTAATTAAAAAACCTTGCTATTTTTTAATCAGTATGTTATATTTCTAAAGCGATGAGCTGAGTTGTATAAGCCGATAAACACTTCCTTTATGGAAACAAACGAATGTGGCGTTTGGTTTTTCGCCTCAACACGCGAAAGACGCCTGGATATCCAGGCGTCTTTTCTAATACCTTCTTATCCCAGTTGGTCTAAGCTTTTTTTGTCATTAATATTCAAAAAAGCAGATTCATCGAATGTTTTTTCCTCTAAATAAAAAGTTTTTACCTCATTCAATAAGTCACGCATACTTCTTTTATCTTCTTTTAATAATTTTTCTATTACAGGTTTCACAGAACGGCTGTATGCCGCTATTAAAGGCTGAAGCTTTTCATCTGATACAGGCACAATCGCCTGCATCTCTTTTTCAATCGAATCTTTCAGTGTCCCGATCATTTGTTCCTTTAGCAGCGGAGTATCACACGGAACAACTAAGTACCAATCTGCAAGATTACTTTTCATTGCTGAAAGAATCCCTGCCAGAGGTCCTTGCCCTTTGTACTCTTCCAAATCCAGAATCACGTTTGCCTGATATTTGTCTTTAATGCTCTCAATGAAGTCAGGGTGACTGACAATCGTGATGAAATCTGTGTGACAGCTGAGTGCTTCGATTGAGTGATCTAGAAAAGAGGCACCATTATACAACGCCAATGCTTTATGTTCACCAAATCGCCTTGATTGTCCACCGGCAAGCACGATGCCTGCTACTTTCATTTCTTATCCAACTTTCTGTCTGTGGTTTATCCACCAATATAGGACATCTCAATTTTTTTCTTATTTTTAGCTGTTTCCTCTGTTCGCTCATCAGAATAACGATCCGTTCTGCTGTTCCAGATTGCTTTAATCTGCTGTTTTATCTCATTATCAGATGCTGTGGATCTAAGCAGGGACCTCAAATCAAATCCTTTGTCAGCAAACAGACAAGTATAGTATTTTCCTTCTGCAGATATTCTGGCCCGCGTGCAGGAGGAACAAAAAGAATGAGTAATAGATGAAATAATACCAATTTCAGCGCTGGAATTCTGATAACGGTATCGTTTTGCTACTTCGCCAAAATAGGCAGGCTCGAGGGGCTCGAGCGGAAAATGATCTCTAATCTTTTGAATAATCTCATCCTTTGAAATAACCTGATCCATTTTCCAGCCATTTGTTGATCCAACATCCATAAATTCTATAAAACGCAAAGGGATTTCTTCCTTTTTCCAAAAAGCGGCCATTGGAACAATCTGATCGTCATTCATTCCTTTTTTTACTACCATATTGATTTTGACTTTCAGCCCGGCATCTTTGGCTGCAAAAATTCCCTTTAAAACAGGCTTCACGCTTACAGATCGCCCGTTGATCTTTTTGAACACTTCATCTTCTAAAGCATCCAAGCTGACATTGACTCGATCAAGACCGGCTTCTTTTAAATTGTCAGCATATTTAGGAAGAAGCATAGCATTTGTCGTTAAGGCAATATCCTGAATTCCTTTTATATTTTTTAATTGTTTAATCAGTAAGTGCAAATCTTTTCTAAGAAGAGGCTCTCCGCCTGTAAGACGGATCTTTTCTACTCCCAGCTCTGAAAAAAAACGGGCTGTTTTCTCAATTTCTGAAAATGACAGCAGTTCATCTTTCTCAAGAAACCGAAAATCAGGTCCGAAAATTTCAGCAGGCATGCAGTACGTGCATCTGAAATTACACTGATCGATTACAGATATACGAATGTCTCTTAATGGTCTGTTCCATTTATCGGTAATCATCGCTATTCTCTCCAAACATAGACATTATTAAAATTGCCGTTTTCTTAAAAGTCTGGTGCTATTCGTTCTGCTAAACACACGCTTAAGGATTAGCTTCGTGGCATCTTTTCTTAAAAAGATAAAAGTTCCTTGTTCGGTACATTTATATAGATGAAAAACAACAACGTTTAAGAACCATACAAATTAACCTCCGCTGACCGGAGGTATGAGGGCAACTGTTGACCCAGCATAGACAATCTCTGAAGGATCAGCGTATTCCTCATTTACTGCAACCATCAGTGAATCTGGAAGCTGTAATTGATGTTCTCTGCTTATTTCTTTAAGAAGCTCATCTACACTTATTTCTTTTATATCAAGCTTAAATTCGCCTTGTCCTATTAAATCTTTAATGCCTGCAAAACATAAAACGGTAATCATTTATATTTAGCCCCGCCTTTGTTTAATATAATCGCTGAACCAGCGTACTATAAGATGATCATCATCTCTATGAAAATAAGGAAAGCTGTCATTTTGTGAGGTATATTCAAAAGAAGTAATGACAGCAATAATGTTATTAAGCTCCTGGATCAATTGGAAGTCTTCATTGCTTCTGAGCAAAACAATTTTTGGATAATCTTCTTTTTTGTATCCTTCTACAAGAATAACATCCATTTCCAGTGCTTTGTAAAGCATTATGATTTTATCAAGCTTTATACCTGGTGAGTTAAGAGCAAGCTGAAAAACCCCTTCACCTTCTACACCTGCTGCAATAGCACCAGCCTGTAAGTGCATCTCACTGTCCTTCATTCCGTTCAAAGAAGGTGTTCCTCCATGGCCATGATGTTTTATGGAAGACATTTTCCAGTTGTTTCTTTTCCCCTCCGCAAGCAGCTTGCAGGCCAAGCTCGTCTTACCGCTATTTTGATAACCGACAATCTGAACAACTGGCAAATCTAGCTCCAAGGCCATACATCCCCTTCTAAGCCTTCGTGAATCAGCACATCTACTGTATCTCCTTTTTGAAAGCCTCTTGTTCCTCCAGGCAGCATAATGAAAGAATCAGAGGCAGCCAGAGAACTCACAGCACTTGATTTATCAAAACCGCTCGGAGTCACCTTTACTCTGTCCCCTTCAATGCTCAATGCACTTCTTATAAAGCGGGTAAAGGGATTAGGTTTAGGAAAATCCTCTGTCAGCGTTGCCTGTAATTTTAATAGGTGAGGCTTTTCTGAAAAAAGTCTCGATTTAATGACTGGCTTAACAAATAATTCAAAACCGACGAAACAAGCAGATGGGTTTCCGGACAAGCCATACAAGAGGATATCGCCTTTCACTGCTGCTGTTGTGACACTGCCTGGCCTCATGGCTACTTTATTAAACAAAACTTCAGCTCCGAGCTTTTTATAAACGTCAGGCATGTAGTCATAATCGCCAACCGAAACGCCGCCTGTTGTGATAATCATATCAAAGTTCTCAGAAGCATTTTTGATCGCCTCATAGCATGTTTCCAGATGATCAGGGAGCTTTCCAAGCATGAACGGCTTCCCTCCAGCTCGGATAATTTGGGCATAAAGCATGTAGGCATTACTGTTCCGAATCTTCCCCGGCTTCAATTCTTCTCCTACATCAAGAAGTTCGGTCCCAGTTGCAAAAATGGCGACAGACGGCTTTTTCGCCACACTTATGCATTCGTAGCCAAACGTTGCAAGAAGAGCTATAGCCCCAGGATTGATCGATTCCCCTTTTTTTAACAGCACCGTTCCTTTTTTAGTATCTTCTCCTGTAAAAGAAACGTTGTCACCAGGCTGATATGAACGTTTAATACTTATGTATGACTGATTTTCTTTATTGTATTCCTTAGCAAGCTCAAGCATGACTACAGCATCACATCCTTCTGGCAGCTGTGCGCCTGTCATAATCCGAATGGCTTCATAAGGTCCAGGAATATTTTTTGCAACAGATCCCGCTCCAATTTCTTCAATCACTTTAAAATGCACTGGTTCCTCACTGCTTGCATTACTCGAATCCTGTGCTCTGATAGCAAAACCATCATATGGAGAGCGGTCGAATGGAGGGACATGATGTGTTGCAGCTACATCCTCTCCAAGCGTTCTGCCGTATGCTTCTAGAATCAGTACTTTTTCCGTTTCTCCCTGTTTTTTATAGCCTATGACTCTTTCTACTGCTTCCTCCACTGGAATGGGGCGTCTTCTTTCCAGCATAACGGCTCAGCTCCTTATTAACATAACGTTGTTATATTCCCGAATCACTCGTTAACTTCTTTTTTACCCTTTAACCTTCTTTAAATAACCTGATCTGCCAAAATATTTTTTTATGTAAAAATAGAGCAATTAGAGCCGCGGCTATTCTTAAAATAAATGCAAAATACACATTACTCTTTTGAAAAGACGACTTTGTTCTTCCTAGTGCTATTTGCCCTATAAAGAGACGTATCCGCAGATTTTAAAACTTCTTCTGGATTTAGGCCATCACGAGGCCATATATCCCTCCAATGCTGCAGCTAATTTGAATGACATTTCCTTCAATAAGGAAAGGCTGATGGATAGCATCAGTCAATTGTTTTCCAGTTTCTTTGCCATCTTAAGAGGTTCTGTATCACTAAAAAGAATAATAAATTCATCCCCGCCAAGACGGATACAAGTCCCTTTATCTCCTGCAATATCCATCATTCTGGCTGAGACACCAATAAGAAGCAAATCACCTGTATGGTGACCATATGTATCATTTATTTCCTTAAATCAATCCATATAAAGAAAAAAATAGATTTATTTGTTATTTTGTTTCTATAAGACCCTTATCTATTTTTAGATACATACCAATCCCGTTGGCAAGCCGGTAGCGGATCATGATATGCAAGCTCTTTCATTTTTTCCAATTCTGTTTCCTTCTTCGTTAAAGAAGCTACTAGATTCCGTAGAGATGAGGAGTGTTTTCTTTTAGCTGATTGAGCAGATGATTTAAAAGTATTTTATTTTTGGATTGGTTAATAAATCTTACTAACCAGCCACCTTTTATTTTACATGATTCGAAATTCAAACAGTTATAAATTTTCCATTTATTAAAAGTTCTTTTGGTATTGAGACCAGCTATTAATAGTAAATTTTATGTCCTTTATTTCATTGATATTAAGACCAACTTATATAACCTATTCAATCCAGCTTTCCAGCTCACTGAATAAAGCGTCTATGAGTCCATTTATTTTAGGGTCATTTCTTCGAAGGAGGGCTTCAAGGCGCTGCATCAATTTCACTGCATCCATTTCTTTTTCTAATAATGCGATCTTTTCTTCCCTTTCTTTGTCATCACGTTCATCCTCTTTAACGAGCAGTATCTTTATTTCTATCTTTAATAAAGAATCCAGTTCCCTCGCAAAATGATAAGAATCTGCTAAAAAATGTTTAGGGAAATGCAGGTATTCACTAAGTGCAGACAATCTTTTCTCTGGTATTGGCCTTCGTTTTTTTATCCAATCAGAAAATTGCTGAGGAGTAATCGAAAGTTGCTTCCCAACAAAAGAAAAGGTCATTTCTTTTTTGTTTAGGATGTATTCTAATGCAGTAGATGGAGACATTTTTTTACTCATTAACTCCCTCCTGACGTAGTTTATGTCGATCATACTCATTAGACATAATTTATGTCAATTAAAGCCTTGTGACGTAATTTATGTCAAGGGAATTATCGCTCTTATTATCAGGATAGATCAAGGAGATAGAAAAAGCCTTCTCAATAAAGAAGACTTTTTCTATAAATTTTCATTTCTTGAACCAGCTTCGCTGATTCTTATTTTAAATAATAGAGTGATCAAAAAAACCCTCCATTTAATTATTTTGTCTAAAATATTAATTGCTCCCCTATTCGATTATGGTATAAATCGTAGGAGTAATTATTGTGCTTTATCTTCGGTTAGTTTACATAATAATTTTATTAATAACTTCTACTTAAGAAAGTCCATTTTCCAGCTGAAATACTCATTATCTGTATTTTTTTCATATCTCAGTTTTGCATCAAACGTATTTCCTTTTTTGCTTTTAAGTCCTTTAACTGTGACAGAATGATTTTTCAACAGATTTTTTACCATCGTTTTCGTTACTTTTTTCTGCATGGAAGCGAGAAACTTATCATTTTTCCAGATAACATATTTGCATCCGCTTTTCCATCCGCTGCAGCCATATCCTTTTTTCCCCTCTATAATGGCTTTCCCGCATAAAGGGCATTTTCCCAAGCTTTCCATCTTTTTTTGCGCTGATTGGACTTCACTTATAATAACCTTTTCGAAACTTTTAATCCTTTCGACAGATTCAGCTGTAAAACGGAAGACAAGATGTAAAAATTCTTCGCGCTTTACTTTTTTCTTTTCAATGTCAGAAAGCGTTTTTTCAAGTTTTCCTGTGAATTCAAGATCAAATAATTCTTTAACTGGGAGGGTTTCGACTAACTTCACCCCAAGTTCCGTGCAGACAAGATTTTTGTTTTCAGCCTTAATATATCCGACTTCTTTTAATTTTCTGATGGTTTCTGCTCTTGTAGCTGGTGTTCCGATACTAAATCCAGACAGAATGCTTCCCATAAGCTCTTCATTATCTTCATCTTTATAAGCCTTTCCGCACGTTTCCATTACCTTTAGCAATGTCATTTCAGTATGGGGCTTTGGCGGCTTTGTTATATGATCTTTTATTTCATAATTTACAGGCTGTACATTTTCATTCAATTGGACCATAGGGAGCAAATTGTCCTTCGATTTAATTTTCTCTGCCTTTTTCCATCCTTCAATAAGCTGAACTCTTCCTTTGGAGATAAACTGATGCTTCTGTTCCCCTAAAGGAACTTCTGTTATCAATCTCGTTTCTTCATGCTCCGCAACCGGCATAAATTGCATAACAAACCGGTTTCTAATGGCGGTATAGACGATCTCTTCATCCCGGGTCAAAGATTTTGGTTTTAGATAAGTTGGAATAATTGCACTATGGCTTTCTACTTTTGCATTATTAAAAATTCGTTTCGATTTCATGAACTTAATTTCATCTTTAAAAGGATACTCTTCTTTGACAGCAGCTAATACTTTAGCTGTCTTCTCAACTAGGCTCTCCTCTAGGGCGTTGCTCGAAGTCCTTGGATACGTGATAAACTTTTTTTCATATAGCGACTGGGCTGTTTTTAAAACCTTGTCAGAAGTCCAGCCTTTGTATTTGTTTGTGATATATCCTTGTAAATTTGACAAATTAAAAAGATAGGGAGGAAATTCTTTTTTTCGCTCAACTTTCTTTTCTTTTATGAAAGCCTCTTGACCGGATAATTGTTCAGAAATGGCTTCAAGAATATGTTTCTCTTTAAATTTTTCTTCCCCTTTTACGGAAAGTGTCCCTTCGTATAATTGTTCCGTTTTCGTTTTAAAGCGGCCATTCAGCTTGTAATAGGTTTCCGGCTTAAAATTTTGAATCTCTTTATCTCTGTCATAAATGATTTTTAAAGTAGGCATGAGGACTCTGCCTATGTTCAGCGCTTTTCCGGCTCCTTGCTGAAATTTTAATGTAGCGGCAGAAGTTAAGTTAATTCCGATCACCCAGTCTGCCCATTGTCTGCTGAACCCTGCATGCTGAAGGGAACTCATTTCTTCGTTAGATTTAAGATCTTTTAATCCCCTCAATACCTCTTCTGGTGTCCATTCATTTAACAGGAGTCTGTATACGGCTTTCTTAGATTTCTGATAATAAATGATACTGTCGCCGATAACCTGTCCTTCCCGATCATAATCACAGGCTGAAATGATAGAATCCACATCACTTCTTTTCATAAGGGATAAAATTGTTTTCAGCTGTTTTTTTGCTCCCATATCCGCTTTTTCTCTATTTTTCGGATCACTTTTTACTTTATAGTGAAAATACTCGGGTATAAATGGGAAATTCTCCATCTTCCATTTAGACATTTTTGTGTCATAGTCTTTTGCATCATATAATTGAAGCAAATGGCCAAATGCCCACGTAATGATGTATCCATTCCCCTCAAGATAACCATCCTGTTTATTTTTGATTTTTAAAGCATCGGCAATATTTTTAGCTACCGACGGTTTTTCTGCGATTATTAGTTTCAAATTTTCATCACCTTATTTTCAAGCTTCGTGAAAATATCTTATCATACAATTTGATCGGTGAATAAGAGGGAAAAATAAGTTTAAGATGGGTAAAAAAAATATATAAAAAGCTTGCCATATCGTAAGGCAAGCTCCCATTTTCCTCATATTTCATTATGGCTTAAGGACAACTTTAATGTTGCCGTCTGATTTTTTATCAAATATATCATAAGCTTTCGGGGCATCTTCTAAACTCATTTTATGTGTAATAATATCTGTAGGATCAAATTCTCCTTTTTCAATCATATCATAAAGCATTGGCATTAAATGAATGACTGGCGCTTGTCCCATTTTTAAAGAAACGTTTCGTGAGAAGAAGTCTCCAAGCGGGAATCCGTCAGCGGGTGCACCGTAAACGCCAGTAAGCTGCACTGTTCCGAATTTACGAACAGCTTCAGATGCAGTGATAATTGGGCTAATGCTCCCCTTTTGGCTGCCAAAAGCATTTTTTAGTTTTTCTTTTGCAGGAAAAATGCCGTCCATTCCAACACAGTCGATGACAACATCTGCCCCGCCTTCTGTGCTTTCATTCAGCATCTTGCCAATTTCATCGTAATCATCAAAGTTATACGTTTCAACATTGTTCGTCTTTATAGCATGTTCTAATCTATGAGCTACATTGTCAACTGCGATGACCCTCTTCGCACCTTTCATCCAGGCGAACTTTTGAGCCATCAAGCCAATAGGACCAGATCCAAGAATCAATACAGTGTCCCCGTTCTTCACTCCGCTGTTTTCAACACTCCACCATGCTGTTGGCACTACGTCAGATAGGAAAAGAACACTTTCATCCTCGAGCTCACTGCTTTCAGGAACGACAAAAGAAGTAAAGTCTGCATAAGGAACTCTTAAGAATTCCGCTTGGCCGCCCGGATAGTTTCCGAATTGCTTTGAGAATCCGAATAACCCTCCGCTGTCTGTATGAGGATTGGAGTCATTGGCTTTCCATTTGATTTTCGCAGAAAAAACATTTTCCGCAGCCGATGTTAAATGGAATGACAACACGATCTCCTTTTTTTACGTTTTTTACTTCAGGGCCTATCTCTTCAACAATCCCCATTGGTTCATGTCCAATGACATAGTCTTCCTCAAGCGGAATCGCTTTTTTATAGAGATGTAGATCAGAGCCGCAAATTCCTGTAGCCGTAATGCGGACAACCATGTCATCTCCCTTTTGAATTTTAGGATCTTCCACATTAATAACTTCCACTTTTTCTTTGCCTTGATAGGTTAAAGCTCTCATTGATTCTTCACGCCTCTCTTTTTTTGGATATTTATTCTTTTTCCTCTTTCTCATTAAATAAACATCTTAAATATAAGAGTTTCACTCTATTAGGAAAGTGGTAGTGAATTACAATGACATAGATAAAATCCGGTTATATTGAGGAGGAGTAAAGATGAAGGTATTATTTTTCAATTGTTCCTTAAAGCCAGGTGAGGAAACATCGAATACGGACGCATTGTACATGAAGGTTAAAGAAATCATGCAAGAGAAAGAGCCCGAACTGGATTTTGAGAATGTAAGAGTTGCCGATTATCATATTCCACTTGGCATTGTTGACAAGGTTAATGATCAAGATGAATGGCCGCATTTACTTGAAAAGATAAAATCTTCAGATATTTTTATTATAGGGACTCCAATCTGGATGGGCGTTCGAGGAACACTTGCTCATATTGTATGTGAAAGAATGTATGGCTCCAGTGAAGAAACCAATGATAAAGGGCAAGCCTTTGGCTATAATAAAGTGGCCGGTGTCATTGTTACCGGAAACGAGGACGGCGGTAAACATGCTGGCAGAGATATCCAGTTTGATCTGAATCAGGCTGGCTTTACCATTCCGCCAGGCTCATTAACCTATTGGGTCGGAGATGCAGGCCCTGGACCAAGCTTCATTGAGGCTGAAGGATGGTCAAATGAATTTACGCAAAACATTGCAACCGAAATGGCTTATAATTTAATTCATGTGGCAAATAGTTTGAAAAAGCAGCCGATTCCTGCTGAAGGGAATGTCATGAGCTGAAGAATTAAGGATCTTTGCTTAAACTTTACTGCTTTTTCACGATATAAATAAATACCGAAGAAGTATCCACCTGCAAATGTTAAGAAAGATGCCACGAAGCTTATCTTCATGCGTTTTCTAAAACCGTACGTATAACAACAATCTTTGCGGAAACAGCCATAATGAAAATCAAATGCACTAAAAAAAGCACTTGGCGAAAGTGCTTTTTTATTTTTTTATCATCATCATGATCTTTTAAAGCCTCCTTCTGAATGCAGGACTTGTCCTGTAATCCAATCTCCACTGGAGCTTACGAGAAAGGAAATAAGCTTTGCAGCATCCTCGGGTGTACCCAGACGATTAAAAGGAAATTTAGGCAAAAGCTTTTCCTTAAGATTTTCTGTCATCCATCCAGTATCCGTGGGTCCAGGATTTATAGCATTGACAGTAATGCCTTTTGAAGCAAGTTCTGAAGACAGCGTTAATGTAAGGGCTTCAAGAGCCCCTTTCGTAGCAGCGTAGGCAATTTCACCCGGCATTGGACCAAGGGATTGTCCTGAAGTCAAATTAATGATTCTCCCCCCTTTTCTGTCATTATCAAATTTCCTGGCAAATGCCAGACTTAGCATGGCGGCCGCCTTTACGTTTACCATATAATGCCTGTCCAGTTCCTCCTCCGTCATGGTTAAGTAATCAGTGTGAGAAGAGTAAGAGGCATTATTAATTAAGATATCGGCTCTACCAAGCTGATTGACAGCTTCATCTATTATTTTAGTCCAGGAGTTTGATTCACTTAAGTCTATTTCCATTGAATAAACTCTTACACCAAGCAGACGCAGCTCATCTTCAAGCACTTGAGGTTCATTTTCCCTCATCTTCCATGGCATTTTTTTATCATAATCCGGCCAGTAAGTAAAAAAAATATCTGCACCCTCCGCAGCAAGCTCTCTGCAAACAGCTGCTCCTATCCCCTGTAAACGGGTAGCTCCTGTCACAATGGCTGATTTTCCAATTAAGTTCATGAAATCCTCCGAAGAATTTGGCTTATTTTCCCTATTCCCCCTTTTTGATAAAATTACGGCTTAATTAGAGAGTTTTTTCGCTTTTATTCTTATCTATTTAAGCATTGAACAGGTAAAATCATGCCATTATCCTGTATACTGTACCAAGATTACATACTTTGTCTGAATAAAATAAGGAGGGTGTTTCAATGAATGTCTATATTATTACCGGTACGAGCAGAGGGCTAGGAGAATCCATTGCGGAAGCATTGCTTGAAGAAAATAATCATTTAATTTGCATTTCAAGAAAAGCTAATGAAAAACTTGAAAATAAAGCTAGGGAGAAAAATGCAAAATTTGATTATGTGGAATTTGATCTTATGCATACAGATGAAATTGAAGGTTTAATGGAGAATATTTTCTCTTTAATTAATCTAAAGCATACGGATTCCATTTTCTTGGTTAACAACGCTGGAATGGTTCAGCCTGTTGGACCTGTTGGGAAAACGGCTGCAAAGGATATCTCAATGAGTGCCCAAATTAATCTAATCGCCCCAATGATTTTATCCTCCTGCTTTATTCGACATACTTCTTCTGCAAGCATTGAAAAAAGAATCATGAATATTTCCTCTGGAGCCGGCAGAAAACCGTACTTTGGCTGGAGCAGTTATTGCAGTGGAAAAGCAGGACTGGATCATTTCACAAGAGTTGCAGCGGAGGAAACAAAAGATCAACAATACGGGGTAAAGCTCATATCCATTGCACCGGGAATAATTGATACAGGCATGCAGCAGGAAATTCGATCTTCAAGCAAGGAAGATTTTCAGCTTTTGGATAAATTTATTGATTACAAGAAAAATGGCGATCTGGCGAGTGCTGCTGAAACGGCTGATAAATTAATTCGTGTCCTTCACAGCTCTGATTTTGGACTCGAGGATCCGATTATGGACGTTCGCCATCTATAACATCTAAAGGCTGACTCACAATTTCGGAGTCAGCCCTATTGTTTTTTAGGAATGGCTGTTTTCGTAAAGTTTGTTGCTATTCATAATATTATAGAACACGTATAAAGACTAACTTCGTGGCATCTTTTCTTAAAATTCGCAGCCGTATATTGGTCCGCAATCATCTAAAATAGCTGAGAAAGCAACAATGTATAAGAAAAGAGCCTTAGTCCTCCTCAAACTCTTTTTCCCATGTAACCAGAAAGGCTTTATTCATAATAAATAATAAGAGAAGGAGTCCGCCCAAAACTGGTTTCGCCGTAAAAAATAGGGACGATGCTCCAATGGTAAAAATAAACAGTTCAAATCCAATCCGATTATACCCTTTTAGCCGCCGTTTTGATTTAGGTGCTGCAAACCTTCCCCAAAGTATCGCCGCTATCAAAGCAGAACCTGCAGCAAGAATGATTTTCATAGCAATGCCCTGACCTTCAAAAATTCCCCACCTGAAAAACGCAGCCAGCACTGCCAATTCAAGAAAAAATCGCAAGGTTAATTGAGACATTCTCCAAGCATTCAATTTCAAGATCGTTCCCCTTCTTCCATCTTGGCTTTTAAGCCGTATAGATAGCTGGAAACCGCAAATTCAAGACTTATGGATAAATCAAGTTCCATATTAAAACCTTTGCCCTGTTCAAGAGACGCAAAGCCGTGCAAAATGCTGCGAAGCCCTCTGACCGAATGAAAAACATTATCACCTTTTAAATGAAACCCGCTCATGAGCTGAACCACTAAAGTTAAAACCTTTTCTGCAGCAGCCAAAACTTCAGGGTCATTCGGATTAGGTGCTTTCAATATAGATTCGTAAAGTCCAGGGTGATAAAGGGCAAAAAGTAAGTAGGCCTTACTTGCAGCAAGGATTGCCTCGTATTCTTTGAGATGTTCGCTTGCTTCACTCATTTCTTGAAACAAGCTTTCCAACCCGTTTATCGCGAGTCTTTTCTTTAGCTCACCTAACCCTTCAATATGGTTGTAAAGAGAAGGCGGACGAATGTTGAGCGCGTCAGCAACCGAAGCGAGTGTCACAGCTTCATACCCATTTTTATCAGCGATCCCCTCAGCTGCGGCTATTATTATGGTCTCGTTAAGTCCTGCTCTTGGTGACATGCTCAGGCTCCTTTTTCTTCGATAAATAACGCTTTGCGGCTGCTATTGCTGCTTCCATTTCTTTTGAAGGATCACATAAAATAGATCCGTGCCCGCACGCCAAAGCAGATGGATTGAGGTTCAAGAGTTTTTGAGCGCTTTTAATGGATTCTTCTAAATTCCAGGTTCCCCAAGCAGGAAATGGAAAAAAAGGCTGGACCTTTCCTGAAACGGCAAGACCTCCTCTTGTCTGCATAGCATCTCCAGCTATCAATATATTTGCGCGTGTATCATAAAAAGCCATATGTCCAGGTGTGTGACCAGGTGCAGCGATGGCCTGAAGCGAACCAATCATTTGGCCATCACTAATAAAATGATCAGCTTGAGTTTTTAAATTTTTTGGAGCTCCCCCTTTAACAGGAAATCCAGGTTCGTTTGGATCTGTAGTTTTATCCCCTCTCATTAATCTCGCGTCTCTTTTAGAGATGTAAACAGGAATATTAGGCAAAGCAGCCGCTAGTTCATCTAGAGAACCAAGATGATCCTCATGAGCATGTGTCAGCAAAATCCTATTGATGGGTTTACCGATCTTCTCAGCAGCTTTCATAATCCCTTTCGCACTGAATGGCAGTGCCGCATCAATCAGTGTTAAATCATCCTTCTCTTCAATAAAATAGCAATTAACAGGAAACAGCCGCGGCAAAAATGTGATTTGATAAACAAATGATTCTTTTGTTATTTTCATGACTATTCTACCTCCGTAAAAACTAATGGTCTTAGTTTTAATATATACTAATAGCCTTAGTTTTGAGAAGGGCTTTTTTATTATTAGTTAATTATTTCGTTCGACATTTTTTTAAATGTACGGATTTAATTACTTTTTTTGAAATTAGCTGGCTATTAGGCTTCATCCTGCCTTTGCAGCTATTTGAACTAATAATAGCTCGGTCTTATTTGGTTTTGGGTTCATAATCAAGTTGCCATTAGGCATCAACTATCCTAGTGTATGATTTTCGTATCGAACATAATTTATAGGTAATCTTTGCATGAATATATCTATTGCATAAGGCTCTCAGGATCCATCATCTGTCTGTTTTCCTTTCTGCTTCCCCCAACTCCCCACTATAAATAAGAACTCTTTTGAATTTCTATTAAGCTAACAAAAAACCAATCCGCTCATCTCGCAGATTGGTTTTTTGTTAGCTTTTTATTGTATTTGGAGCAGCCAGTACCTGGACCTCGATCCATCCAGCTTTTTTATCAACTGTGGCTTTTAATTTAACCGGGTAGCTTTTATTATTCATGAATTTAAAATCTAAAACCCCGTATGCAACGGTTGCATCTTTGCCCTCCGGAACATAGCCTACATGTTTGGAATGATGATGCAATTCCTCCATTTCGAGTCCAGCTTGTTCTACAGCATTGTAAAGGGTGCTTGATGTTTGGCAAACACCCCCGCCGATACCTTCTTTAAATTGTTTATTTACGATTTCAAGTGCCTTTTGGTACCCTCTTGCTTGCGTTCTGTCACCTACTACAAGATTAAAGTAAAAACGGTCTCCAGGGCCAAGTACAACATTATTAAGGGCTTTAGCTGAAATATCAATGTTTTCCGTTCTTCCTTTAATGCTGGCATTAAAAGTAGTTTTGTAGCTTCCTATCACTTGATTCATCGCTCCAATTTCACTGCTTGCAATCGTTGGTTTCGTTTCTTTAATTGGGAGCTGAATTTCATTATTAAAAGGACGTATATTTTTCAGCAATTGAACAGTTTCTTTTTCGTCCAAAATAATTCGGCTTTTTCCTCCAACCAGGTTGCCTTTTTCATCAATTCTTGCAGGAACCATTGGCTGATCTATCTTAGAAGCTAATTGGCCAGCAAGCACGCTGGTACTTACTTCCTTTTTATCTAATGGATTATAAGTAGCCAGAACGTTTCCATTTCGCTGATCCACAAGCTTAACGTTCATTTCATAATTTTTCATTACGAGACTATGCGCTGTATCAACAATATCTTTTGATGCTTTCTCTTTCCCGCTGCTTCCCCCGTTCATACTGCATCCGGCCATCATAAAAACAAGTACTAAAAACAGAACAATTCTGGGCAACTTTCTCTCTCCTAAAGAATGAATTTGTGTACTCTGTGAAGGATGATCAAAGATTCATAATCATTTATATATGTGGTATGAAAGGAAATAGTTGATTTGGTTTAAGTAATATCCAATTTTTTCAACTTACCTTAAATATTGGAATACACAAATAGATTTTACCATGTTTTTATAATGAAGCGCGTGTCATTTGACTTATTTTTGAAAATAATCATCAAACAAACTTTATTGGGAAGGCTGTTTTCGCAGAGTTTGTTGCTTTTCGTATAAGCTTTTATCACGCATTTAGTCTGGCTTTGGGGCATCTTTTCTTAAAGTTCTTGCCTAATCGGTGGGGTTTGTTGAACTAAAAATAGGGTGATGAGCAAAGTTTCTGTGCGCCTCAGCCCAGATGATAATGAGCTAATTGTTTAGACTGTCTTCTCGTTCCAATTGTTTCATTATTTAACTATTTATTTCAAACTTTAACAGTTTTTTCATTTGTGATGGGTAATGGAAAATAAAAAAAAGCTGAATCAGAAGCTCAGCTTTTTAAGGAAGTATTTAAAGGTATAGGGAATAATAAAAATGGTCTTGATCCTTCATATAGGAATGTTTTTCATAAAGCTTTTGGGCATTGCTATTTATTTTTTGTGTTTCCAGAGAAATCCTGACAGCTCCTAAAGATACTGCATATTCTTTGGCAGCATGCAGGAGACTTGAAGCGACTCCCATTCTTCTTGAAGATTCATTTACAAATAAATCATTTAAGATCCAGGTACGGTTAAGCCCTATAGAAGTAAAAGACGGATATAGCTGGGTGAAGCCTGCTGGAGATTGTTCCCCATTTATTTCACTTAACGCCAAAAGGATGACAGAATCTTCATTCTGCAATCTTTCCTTTAAAAACTTACGGCAAGCTGTAACGTCTTTAGGCTGTTTGTAAAATTGTCTGTATTCATCAAAAAGGATCGTGACAATATCAAGTTCACGAAGCCCTGCTTTAATGACAGTTATTTGACTCATCGTTTAGTCCCTTTCTGCTTCTTCATATAGTTTAATACTTTTAAATCAATCTTCCCATCTTCCTGTTCACGTTCTTCAAAGTTTTGGTTAGGATCATAGCCGATGATTGACAATGTCATTTTTCCCCTCCCCTTTCATTCTCTAATCATAGTGGAAAATTGGCTGATTTTTCAAATAGTAAGATATTAAAAAAAAAATCCCCGCTCTGTCAGCGGAGACACTAGATTAATCAAATTGCGGGACCTCATATCTTCCAAACCAGCGATAACGGTTTTTTGAAATGAACAAATACAGAGGCTGAAGAATTTTGTCTATAAACGGAAGAAACAACGGCATACTCAATAAGCGTGTAAGCGGTATTTCAAATAATATTTTTCTAATTGTATGAAAGCCGGAAAAAATCAAATTTGAGGATGAAACCATATAAATCTGATCATAAAGGTCGTTCGACCGAAGAAACGCATAAGGGCTTTCTTCAATTTCCTGGACTGCCATCCAGGAAATTCTTTTTTTCCAATCAAGCACTTGCAAAATTTTTTTTGTATGATAGCACAATGGGCATTGTGCATCAAAAAAGACTAAGTTTTTTGCCATGTCATCACCCTTTCTCTTGATAGTACAAATACCACTCCAATAAAGAGATCAAACCGGAAACTTACTTTTTTATTGACTTGTTGATTTTTTACACCTTGTTGATTGAAGCGGAAGGTGCGAGACTTCTGGGGGAAAAGCGTGTCTAGGGAGACCCCCGCACAGGAGCAAAGCGACGAGGAGGCTCTAAGGTAAGCCCGCTAAAGCTTGAGTGCCTGCTTGCTGCAATCAACAGCCAAGTGTGATAAAGCATTTTTATTAAGGCTTTTTTCTTAAACTTTGTTGTTTTTTCATCCATTTAAGTGATTATAGAGCATTTATACACTTGCAAATTTTAAGAAAAGATGCCACGAAGCTAATCTTTATGCGTGTTCTAAGACTTTACGAATAGCAGCAATCTTTGCGAAAACAGCCTTTTTTGAAGGCTTCCATCTCGTGTAAAAGCTGTTCGTGTCCATTGCAATGAGTACCCGAAACAGAGTGTTTGAAAGAAATGATACAGGGAAAATACATGTTATCAAATGGAGGTGCTTTTAAAATGAATAAAGATCAAGCAAGCGGAAACATGAAAAAAGCAGAAGGCGAAGCAAAAAAAGAATATGGGAAAATGACAAACAATCAATCAAAACAAGCTGAAGGCAGAATAGATCAAGTCAAGGGAACAGTACAAGAAAAAATAGGCGATGCAAAAGAAAAGGCATCAAAAGAATTTAACAGGGAATTTGATAAGCAAGTGAATCATAGAGAAAGATAGGCACTATAAAAGCCGGATCCTAGAAGGATCCGGCTTTATTTATCTTCTTTTTCTTCTAAATTGGACTTTACCTTTGATAAAGATTTTCCACTTAACCAATTGCTTAAAAATATGATCAGCAGCCCTATTGCTCCTATAATGATCAATAAACCAGCATTCACTATTCCAAGCCATAAAGGGATCTGCAGTAAAAAAACAATACCGATTAATCTAAAAAAAATTGGTTTCATATTTCCTCCTTACCATCGCATACTGATTATATCATTTCAGGCTGGAGGATTAAATTGGGATATCTGTTCCTGATTCATTCTTGCATCTGTTTACTTTTTCACTTTATCACGTGTAGGAGGAGCCATAAATTCTGGTCCTACCGGATCTTTAATCGTAAGATTAAGAATTTCATCGATATCTTTTTTAGCTGTATCATCAAGCTTCCAGTCCATAATCTCTTTTACAGCATCTAACTGGCTTGGCTTCCTTGCACCCCACAGTGCAATATCTGCACCTGGCTGATCAAGAATCCAGCGGACTGCCAGATGAATAACTTGCTTATCATAATGCTTTTTCGCATATTTATCTAATTGATCAACGGCTTCCAGGTATTTAGTGAATCGATCACCCTGAAACTTCGGATCGTTGTTTCTTAAGTCATCTCCTACAAATTCACGGGATTTTGACATTTTACCTGATAAAAGCCCTCTGCATAGACTTCCATATAAGAAGGTTGTTATTTCGTTCTTCATCGTATATGGGAGAATATCTTTTTCAATCTCTCTTTCAAACAAGTTGTACGGAGGCTGCAAGCCATGAAGTGGGGCATATTTTCTAAACTCGTCCATTTGTTCGATAGAAAAATTACTGACTGAAATGCTTCTTATTTTGCCTTTGTCCAGCAAATGCTTCATTGAATGAGCTGTTTCTTGGATAGCGGTTTTCGGATCAGGCCAATGTACATGATATACATCGATATAGTCAGTATTTAATCGTTTTAAGGAATCATCAATTTCCTTCTCAATTCTTGTTCCTGTAGCATTTCTGAATAATTCTCCATCTCTGTTCCAATCAAGGGCTACCTTAGTCGACAGTACGACTTTATCTCTTTTTCCATATTGTCTTATGGCTTCTCCTACAATTTCTTCTGATTTACCCAATCCGTAAGCAGGGGCTGTATCAATCGTATTAATCCCCATATTCAAAGCTTCCAGAATGGTTTCAACTGATTTTTTTTCATCAGTGCCTCCCCACATTGCTCCTCCAATGGCCCATGTGCCAAGAGCTATTCGGGATGCTTTTATGTCTGTGTTTGCTATTGTTGTCATTTCCATGTCTAACTTCCTCCTTTTCCTCTGCTCCACTCCATTAGAAGCAATAAGGAATGCTGTTACTACTAGTACCCTTGTGATGACGTTTTTAATCAGAGGAGTGTACATTGAATAAAAAAAACAAAAACGAAATCCAAAATGGATTTCGTTTCAGACTGTCGACAAACTCCTCGATTTTGAGGAGGATGTTGGCAGTTTTTTTGTATAATGAAAGAAGTAACTAGTGAGGTGATTGAAATGCTGTCTAAAAATAATCAAATGAATCGTGATCAAATG
>NZ_JBMKNV010000015.1:0-81228 GCF_049220665.1 Chryseobacillus diguaensis | reverse complement strand
GCGTGGTGACACGTGGAGCTGACGGATACTAATCGATCGAGGACTTAACCTAATGTGATACCCAAAAGAAGGAACACGGAAGTGTTCTCCTGTGAAACTTGTGACTGTGTTATCTGGTTTTGAGAGAGCAATCTCTTACAACTTGTCTGGTAATGATGGCGAAGAGGCCACACCCGTTCCCATACCGAACACGGAAGTTAAGCTCTTCAGCGCCGATGGTAGTTGGGGGTTTCCCCCTGTGAGAGTAGGACATTGCCGGGCACCCGAAAGAACAGCTGATCAAATCAGCTGTTCTTTTTTTGTGTGATTTTTGTTAACGCGTTTCTTTATATTAACCGATGCAGATCTTTTTTTCTAAATATTGTAAGTTTGGATTGCTTCTTAGTAAAATGGAAGGGACAAGGGGGAAGGTCAGATGAATGAGATTAGGAATAAAATAGAAGACATGCTTGATCATGGAGAAATCGTTTTAGCATCTTTCCATTGTTCGTTAGAAATCTTTATCTACCGAATTGTTCCATGGCCTGGAGTATTGACTGCTACGAATAAACGGGTTCTATTCTATGCGGAGGGGTTTATGGGCAAAGGAAATGAAATCGTAAATGAATATCAATATGAACGGATTCACTCTATTAAATTTAAAAAAGAACTTTTCGGCTCTAAAATGGTTTTTGCCTATGACAGTGAATGGTATAAATTTTTGCATGTAAAAGAAAATGATGCAGATACTTTCATGGAGGCCGTGAAAGAATATAGTGTAAAAGGGAGCTTCCAGTAAGAAGTTCTCTTTTTTATCATACTATCATAACCTCTGTTTGAGGTGTTTGGACAGTAGAATGTGAATTCTGCTTGTTAAGAGAGTGGTTCGGCCAGTAGAAGGCCCCTTTTGGACAGTAAACACCCGATTTCGGAGAATAAGCAGGAATATTGTTGCTGATTCGTTCAAGGAAAAATGCCTACTTTTAAGTGCAGAATTTTATAAAAGGCCGTCATTAAAAGAAAACCAGATATTTAAAACATAAAAACGTCCCCGAAAGCAGCAAAATAGGTCTCTAAGTCAATAAAATCAAAAAAAGAAGCTGACAAGCATAAGTGCCTGTCAGCTTTTTTTACAAATGATGTTTTTCTTCCCGCTGCCTACGGTTTCTTAGTTTAAAGAATAAGAAAAAGTTCTGTACTACTGTTTTTAAAGCGGAATAGAAAGGAATTGCAACCAAAATTCCAATGAATCCGTAAAGTGATCCTGCAACAAGCAGCAATAGCAGGATAGTCAGCGGGTGGACATTCAGCCTTTTTCCCATTACATGCGGGGAAACAAGGTTTCCTTCGATCTGCTGCACTGCAACGAGAACAATCAACACTTTCAGAGCCATAATCGGGCTCTGCTGAAAGGCAATGAAGAGTGCTGGAAGTATACCGATAAAAGGACCGAGAAATGGGACAACAGTTAAGAACGTTGCAAAGACGGCGAGAATCAGTGCGGAATCAAGGCCAATGATCAAATACCCAATATACATCAGGACACCGTCGACACAGGCAACGATAAACTGTCCGATAATATAAGCAGATAGAGTCTTGTCTACATCTACTAATATTCTGTTTCCTTCAGCCTCATGTTCTTCAGGAAGAAACCTCATTAAAAATGGTCTTAGTTTATGATCATCCTTGAGGAAATAGAAAAGAATAAAGGGAACGACAACTAGAACAGTAGCAATACTTGCAACAGTGGAGATGACATTAAACATATTGCCCGCAAGCTTCTGCGAAATGACGCTTATGTATCCCATTGCTTTCTCTTTTATATTTCCGCCTGAGCCAAAGAACTGGTTGGCGTTTAGCATCTTCATTGATTGAGAGGAAAGCTGACCAAATTTTTCCGGGAACTGTTTCGTCAAATTTTGAATCTGCCCGGCAATCATAGGACCAGTTATGTAAATGGCTAGTGCAATCAAGCCGAAAACGGTACCGAGGACAATAAGAATACTTATTGTCTTTGGCAGCTTTTTAGATAAAAGGGACACAACTGGTCTAAATATGTAATAAAGAAAACCTGCAATCAATACAGGGAAAAACAGAGTGGCAATAAATTTTTGAAAGGGCAATAAGAAATAATCGATTTTACCCAGAAGAAAAATGATGATAAGAGCAAGGATGAATCCTGTTGCGTATTTAAAGTAAGGCTTATTAATCCACAATGAATGCTCCTCCTTTTAGTTAGTAAAGATCCCTATTCCTCTATCATTCCTGCTTTTCCACAATTTGAAACTAGCGTTATTTGGAAGAGAAGTATTTTTCCTATAGCTTTTAGATGTTAATCCTGTTTAAATAAGGGAAACAGATAGAAATAACCGGATGCGAGGGGAAACAAAATGAACATAGTAGTCAGACAAACCGATGAAACAGGAAGAATTGTTGTCCCTAAAGAATTAAGAGAATCACTGGGACTGGAAGGAAAGCCGCTGGCCATTCATTTTCTGGAGGACAAAAAGGGTATAGCCGTTTGCGCTGCAAAATCACAAGCTGCTAAACGAAGCAGGAGGAAGCTTGATGACGAAGGTAGACTTCTACTCTCATCAGCGATCAGAAAACAGTTAGGATGGGGAAAAACGAAGCAGCTGGAAATCATTGCCGAAGAGGACACATTGCTCCTTCTTGAGCCTGCACGAAGATGCCAGATTTGCGGATCAGCTCGTTCTCTTTTGAATATTAAGGAATTCTACTTATGTGAAGATTGTCTTCATGACGGTAATGAAGTGATAAAAGAGCGCTGGAAGGCACTGCTCAGTGATTTAATGAAAAAATATCTTTCGAATTGTTCACATGCTTTGAAAGATGAGGATGACCGGGAAGCCGTTCACCACGCAAGGACGACAGGAAGAAAACTTCAAAGCCTGATGGAGTTCATAGGTGTTCAGAAGGAGCATTTTCTTGTGGAGTCGATAAGAGCTGCTCATGAGAAGCTTGGGAAAGTTAGAGATCAGGAGGTTCTTGCGGAAGCTTTTCATAAAAGAGCAGAGCAGGAAGAGGATGAAGGGATTGCTGGGGTTTATCTTGAGATGGCTGAGAAATCTGGCGGCAAGTCAAAGAAAAAGCTGGAAGACAAGCTGTCATCTATTATTAATGATGAGTTTAAAAAAAGATGGACGCACTTTATAGAAGATGAATTGTCAGGTTTTGTGCTTCCTCTTGAAGTAAACAGCCGCCTCTCTCACTATGAAAAAGCTTTTCAGGAAGAAGTTGGTCTTTACAGTAGAACTGCGAAGGCGCATGGCGAAATTTCCGGCAAAGGGATGGACGCTTTACACCAGGTCAGAATCAGAGCAAAAGGGCTCCGATATATTTACCAGTATGTAAATAGAATAGAAGAAGGCAGCTATAAAGAACGAGCGGACTTTTATAAAACGTTCCAAAAGCAATTTGGAGAGATAAATGACATAAAAACTTGGCTTGAGGAAATCGGCAAGCATCAAAAGAAGCTAAAATCCTCAAAAAAGGATATTCAGAGAGTAAAAGAGCAGTTGAACGATGAGTTAGCTGTGCTTGTGAAGAATGTTGATTTTAAGGAAGCGTAAGGGGGAGAGCGGATTGCTCTCTTTTTTGGTAAATGTAATATTATAACCAGGATATTGAAAATAGCGGCATCCCATTTTTAAAATATTTCATATACAGGTGCAGAAAAAACAATGATTAGGGGAATCCTGCTTAATAAGCAGGAATTTGCAAATTTCCCTTCACTGCTTCATTTTAAAAGGAATTAATCTCTCTTAAAAATATATGATAAACTGGACTTAAAGAAGAAATCATCAAAGGAGCAGCAAATGACAAGCACGCCGAATAGAAAAAAATTCGAATTATTGGAAAATGAAACCATTAATGACTGCCTTGATCGCATGAAGGAAGAGGGCTATTTTCCAGTAAGAAGGATGGAAGAGCCGATTTTTAAAGAAATTAAAAGTGCTAATGGTATTGAAATAGTTCCAGCCGGCAGACAAATTGTGTTCGAAGGCAGGCTGTCTTAAGACATTTTTTTAATCAGGACGATATATTGTTCAATTTATAAATGACACATGATTCTTCCAAGGCTGAACACTTAGTTAGTCCGATTCTTTTGAATTTTGCCCCATTTATTTCACAGTTTATAATAATGGCTGTTTTCGCAGAGATTGTTGTTTTTCGTACATGCTTTTTTCACGCATTTAGACAAGCATCGGGGCATCTTTTGCCCTGCCAATGGTTTCGAGACCTAAATATAGGGTCATGAGCAACCAATTTTTTGGAAAAGACTGGAATTTTTTGCTTAGATCATTATCCAATATTCTTGGAAGTAAGTTACCCAAAAGGCGAACATTCGTTAATTAGAACGATATATTGTTCGCTTTATGGTTGACACTCTGTTAAGAAACCTGCTATGATGGAGACAGAATAAATCGAAAAACTCTCATATAAATTTGGGGATATGGCCCGAAAGTTTCTACCTGGTTACCGTAAATGACCGGACTATGAGAGAAAGTACGTTGAACCAGCTTAGAGGACCAGTCTATGCCGGGTTTGTATTGCTTTCTCTCGCAATACAGGCCTGGCATTTTTTAATTCTTTGGAATTTTAGTTAATCATAGATTGCAAGTTACCTTTGGGGAGGGATTGGCGAATGAGCGCAGATGCAGCAGTCATTATGGGAAGCACTTCTGATTGGGAAACGATGAAGCATACGTGCGAGGTGCTTGATGAACTGTCCGTTTCTTATGAAAAGAAGGTTGTTTCGGCTCACAGAACACCAGATTACATGTTTCAATATGCCGAACAGGCTAGAGAAAGAGGATTTAAGGTTTTGATTGCCGGTGCTGGCGGAGCTGCCCATCTCCCTGGGATGGTAGCGAGCAAGACGACGCTTCCGGTTATCGGGGTTCCTGTTCAGTCAAAAGCACTAAATGGACTGGATTCACTGCTCTCTATCGTTCAAATGCCAGGAGGGGTTCCAGTTGCAACAGTTGCGATTGGAAAAGCAGGAGCAGTCAATGCCGGGCTCTTAGCCGCGCAAATCCTTTCTATCACTGATTCTGAACTTGCCAAAAGGCTCAGTGAAAGAAGAACAAAGCTTGAGCAGGCTGTGCTGGAAAGCAGTGAGAGCCTTGTCTAAACGCATTTTACCAGGGCAGACAATCGGGATCATCGGAGGCGGACAGCTTGGCAGAATGATGGCCCTTGACGCGAGAAATATGGGTTACCGGATTGCTGTTCTTGATCCGACTCCGGAATCACCGTGCGGGCAAGTGGCGGATATTGAGATTACGGCTGCCTTTGATGATTTAGATGCGATTAAAAAACTGGCTGAAATCAGCGATGTCCTAACGTTCGAGTTTGAGAACATTGATTACAATACTCTAAGCTTGCTTGAAGAAAATGCTTATTTGCCTCAAGGAAGCAGGCTTCTTGCTTTGACACAGGACAGAGAAACGGAAAAGGCAGCAATTAGGGAAGCGGGATGCATTGTTGCTCCCTACGTCATTCTTTCGGATAAAGATGAACTGGAAGGAGCTGTCCGTGAAATTGGGCTGCCTGCAGTGCTGAAGACCTGCAGAGGCGGATATGACGGGAAAGGACAGGCTGTTTTAAGGAGTGAGGAAGATCTTCCTTCAGCCTCCACTCTCCTTGATTATGGAAAGTGCATCCTGGAACAGCTGATCCCCTTTGAGCAGGAACTGTCTGTCATTGTGACGAGAAGCGTCTCTGGAGAAGTGAAAGCATTCCCTGCTGCTGAAAACATTCATGTAGAGAACATTCTTTATCAGAGCATCGTTCCAGCAAGAGTAAAGAAAGAGACAGAGAAGCTGGCGGAAGAGATGGCTTTGAATCTGGCTGAGAAGCTTGGACTTACAGGTACTCTTGCCGTTGAAATGTTTATAGCCGGTCCAGAAGAAATATATATCAATGAGCTGGCCCCGAGGCCGCATAATTCCGGACATTATACTATGAACCTTTGTGAGACCTCTCAATTTGAACAGCATGTCAGAGCGATATGCGATTTGCCATTAGGAAGCACAAAATTACTTCAAAACGGACTAATGGTGAACGTATTAGGCGAACATCTCGACGATATTTTAAAAGATCTTTCGTTTTTAAATGAAGCTGCGTTATACTTGTACGGTAAAAGCGAAAGCAGGCCCAAGCGGAAAATGGGGCATGTTAACGTTAAAACGGACTTCATTGAAAAGAGTATAGAAGAAATAAATAAACGGTGGGGCCGATAAAAGAACGGAGGATTTGAGATGATCGAACGCTATACAAGACCTGAAATGGGTGCCATCTGGACGGAGGAAAACCGCTTCAATGCGTGGCTTGAGGTAGAAATTTTAGCCTGTGAGGCATGGGCAGAGCTTGGTGTCATTCCAAAAGAGGATGCCCGTGTTTTAAGAGAAAAAGCTTCATTTGATGCAGACAGAATTAAAGAGATTGAAGAAGAGACAAGGCATGACGTAGTAGCCTTTACAAGGGCAGTTTCTGAAACACTTGGAGAAGAGAAAAAATGGGTGCATTACGGATTAACCTCTACAGACGTTGTGGATACAGCCTTGTCCTATCTCTTAAAGCAGGCCAACGAGATCCTGCGTGAGGATTTGAAGCGATTCATCGGCATTTTGAAAAATAAAGCGATTGAGCATAAAAATACAGTAATGATGGGCCGTACTCATGGAGTTCATGCCGAGCCGACTACTTTTGGTTTAAAGCTTGCTCTTTGGTATGAGGAAATGAAGCGGAATCTGGAGCGCTTTGAGAATGCAGCAAACGGGATTGAGTTCGGAAAAATCTCCGGTGCTGTTGGAACATATGCCAATATTGATCCTTTTGTGGAGCAGTATGTATGCAAAAAACTGGGCCTGACAGCTGCACCGATTTCAACACAGACACTGCAGCGCGACCGTCATGCGGATTACATGTCAACACTTGCCTTGATCGCTACCTCCATTGAAAAGTTTGCGGTAGAAATCCGCGGTCTTCAGAAAAGTGAAACACGCGAAGTGGAGGAGTTTTTCGCAAAAGGTCAAAAAGGTTCATCTGCTATGCCGCATAAACGGAATCCGATCGGCTCTGAAAATATGACAGGTCTTGCCCGCGTGATCAGAGGATACATGATGACAGCTTATGAAAATGTGCCGCTTTGGCATGAACGCGATATTTCCCATTCTTCTGCAGAACGGATTATTCTGCCTGATGCTACAATCGCCTTGAATTATATGCTGAACCGATTCGGCAGCATTGTGAAAAACCTGACCGTGTTCCCTGAGAACATGAAGCGCAATATGGGCCGTACGTTAGGGCTGATTTATTCCCAGCGTGTCCTGCTTGCTCTGATTGACAAAGGGATGTCAAGAGAAGCTGCGTATGACCTTGTTCAGCCGAAGGCAATGAAAGCCTGGGAAACGGAAACGCCATTTCGAAGCTTAATCGAAGCAGACGATGTCATTACTTCAAAGCTTTCAGAGGAAGTCATCGATGACTGCTTTGATTACCACTATCATTTGAAAATGGTGGATACCATTTTTGATAAATTAGGGCTGCACAACTGATATTTTTAAAATAAGAGAGCTTGCAAGGTTCTCTTATCATTTGATAATTCCCAATATTCCGAATAAAGGGGCTGTAAAAGTGGAAAAAGGCCAGCTGCTGTACGAAGGAAAAGCGAAACGAATTTTCGCAACAGAGAAACTTGATGAACTTCTTGTATCGTATAAAGATTCAGCAACAGCATTTAATGGAGAAAAAAAGGCAGAGATTAGCGGAAAAGGACGCCTGAACAACGAAATCTCTTCTATGCTCTTCACGGTGCTGAAGGAAAAAGGAATCGAGAGTCACTTTATCAAAAGGCTTTCAGAGACAGAGCAGCTTGTGAAAAAAGTAACCATTGTGCCTCTTGAGGTTGTTGTAAGAAACCTTGTTGCAGGAAGCCTTGCAAAACGCCTCGGTATAGAAGAAGGTACCTTAGCACCCCAGCCGATCATTGAGTTTTATTACAAGGATGATGCTCTCGGAGATCCCCTTATTAATGACGCACATATTGCATTTTTAAAAGCAGCAAGCGAAGAACAGGTTGAAGAAATGAAAAAAGCAGCCCTTGCCATTAACGAAGTACTTCTTAATCATTTTAAACAACTCGGAATTCGTCTAGTTGATTTCAAGCTTGAATTTGGCCTGACAAACAAGGGAGAACTTCTGCTGGCTGACGAAATTTCGCCAGATACATGCCGTTTGTGGGATTTAAAAAGCAATGAAAAATTTGATAAAGATGTGTTCCGGAGAAATCTCGGAAGCTTAACAGATGCTTATAAAGAAATCTTAAATCGATTGGGAGGCAAGCGGAATGTATAAAGTAAAGGTTTATGTAACTCTTAGAGAAAGCATCCTGGATCCGCAAGGGAAAGCAGTAAATCACGCACTTCACAGCATGGGATACGGGGAAGTGGAGGATGTCAGGCTAGGAAAGTTTATTGAGTTAACAGTTAAAAAAAGCGACAGGCCTCTTGATGAGACAGTCGAAGAAATGTGCAGAAAACTGCTTGCGAATACAGTCATTGAGGATTACCGATTTGAAGTGGAGGAGGTTGTTGCTCAGTGAAATTTGCTGTCATTGTTTTTCCAGGATCCAACTGTGATGTGGACATGTATCATGCGATAAAGGATGAGCTTGGAGAGGAAGCTGAGTACGTATGGCACGATACAGATGATTTAAGCGGATTTGATGCAATTCTTCTTCCTGGAGGATTTTCTTATGGAGATTACCTTCGCTCAGGCTCCATTGCACGGTTCTCAAACGTGATGACAGAAGTAACAAAGGCTGCAGGCAGAGGAGTTCCAGTCCTTGGTATTTGTAATGGCTTTCAAATTCTGCTCGAGGCAGGCCTTCTTCCCGGCGCGATGAAACGGAACGAAGCACTGAAGTTTACATGCAGTTCCTCCGAACTGACAGTTGAAAATGCAGACACACTGTTTACTTCAGCCTATGAAAAAAGGGAAACGATCCAGATCCCAATTGCCCATGGGGAAGGAAATTATTATTGCGATGAACGAACACTTGAACGTTTGATTGAAAAAAAACAAATTGCCTTCACCTACAATAACAATCCAAATGGCAGCTTGCAGAACATTGCGGGAATCACGAATGAAAAAGGAAATGTACTCGGCATGATGCCGCATCCTGAACGGGCAGTTGATGCTCTTCTTGGAAGCGCGGATGGCTTAAAGCTATTTCAATCGATTGTGAATAACTGGAGGGAAACCTATGTCACTACTTCTTGAGCCAGGTCAGGAGCAAATTAAAACAGAAAAACTCTATCAGCAAATGGGTATCAGTCAAGACGAGTTTTCAATGATTGAAAGCATTCTTGGAAGAACACCCAACTACACGGAAACCGGTATTTTTTCTGTGATGTGGTCTGAGCATTGCAGCTACAAAAACTCGAAGCCGGTTCTTCGGAAGTTCCCTGTGACAGGAGAGAAAGTGCTGCAGGGTCCGGGTGAAGGCGCGGGTATCGTCGATATAGGGGACGGCCAGGCGGTCGTTTTCAAAATTGAGAGCCATAACCACCCTTCAGCGATTGAGCCTTATCAGGGAGCTGCTACTGGTGTTGGCGGAATTATCCGTGATGTGTTTTCTATGGGCGCACGTCCTATTGCTCTATTAAACTCTTTACGATTCGGTGAGCTTGGATCCAAAAGAGTGAATTACTTGTTTGAAGAAGTAGTGGCAGGCATCGCAGGCTACGGAAACTGTATCGGCATTCCAACGGTTGGGGGAGAGATCCAGTTTGACCCTACCTATGAAGGAAATCCGCTAGTTAACGCGATGTGTGTCGGCCTGATTAACCATGAGGATATTAAAAAGGGGCAGGCAAAGGGAATCGGAAATACCGTCATGTATGCCGGTGCGAAAACAGGACGTGACGGCATTCACGGCGCCACTTTTGCATCAGAGGAATTGAATGACCAGTCTGATGAAAAACGTCCAGCTGTACAGGTCGGCGATCCATTTATGGAAAAGCTGCTGTTGGAGGCTTGTCTTGAAGCGATCCAGTGTGATGCGCTTGTCGGCATCCAGGATATGGGGGCTGCCGGGCTTACTAGCTCTGCCGCTGAAATGGCGAGCAAGGCAGGATCAGGAATTGATATGAATCTAGATCTTGTTCCGCAGCGGGAAACAGGCATGACACCATATGAAATGATGCTGTCAGAGTCCCAGGAGCGGATGCTTCTTGTCATTGAAAAAGGAAGAGAGGATGAAATTGTCCGCATTTTTGAAAAGTATGATTTGGAAGCAAAAGCAATTGGTGTTGTCACAAATGACCAGACATTGCGCGTTTGGCATAAAGGGGAAATAGCTGCGGAAATTCCCGTGGATGCCCTTGCTGAAGACGCTCCTGTTTACCAAAAGCCTTCGACAGAGCCTGTTTATTATAAGGAATTTCAGCAAATGGAAGCAGAAAAACCTTTTGTAGATGATATGCAGATAACCTTAAAGGAACTTCTTCAGCAGCCGACAATCGCAAGCAAAGAATGGGTGTATAACCAGTATGACTATATGGTCAGAACCAATACAGTTGTGGCACCGGGCTCTGATGCAGCCGTCCTCCGCATCAGAGGAACAAAAAAGGCGCTTGCGATGACGACAGATTGCAACTCCCGCTATATTTACCTTGATCCTGAAACGGGCGGAAAAATTGCCGTTGCGGAAGCAGCAAGAAACATTGTCTGCTCTGGAGGAATTCCGCTTGCGATTACAGACTGCCTGAATTTTGGAAGTCCGGAAAACCCGGAGATCTTCTGGCAGCTTGAAAAGGCTGTAGAAGGAATGAGTGCAGCCTGTCTTGCTTTTAGTGCACCTGTTATCGGAGGAAACGTCTCTTTATACAATGAAACAAATGGAACAGCCATTTATCCGACGCCTGTAGTCGGAATGATCGGTCTGATTGAAGATACAGACTATATTACAACCCAGCATTTTAAAAAAGCTGGGGATCTTATTTACCTAATCGGGGAAGCGAAGCCTGAATTTGGCGGCAGCGAGCTTCAAAAGCTCAAACACGGAAGAATTTTCGGCAAAGCGCCTGAACTGGATTTTCAAATTGAGAAAGACCGGATGAATGAGCTCACGCGAGCGATCAGAAAAGGACTTATTGCTTCCGCTCATGATATTGCTGAAGGAGGCGCGGCAGTAGCAATTGCTGAATGCACTTTTACAGAAAGCGGACTTGGAGCAAGAATCAAGCTTTCCGGTGATGCCGTAACAGCGTTATTCAGTGAAACACAATCACGGTACATTGTCTCTGTTGCCCGTGAAAACCAGGAAAAGTTCGAAGCAGAAGTGAAGGCAGAGCTTATCGGGGAAGTAACAGGCGACAGAAAGCTGATTGTGACGGGAACGGACAACAGCCACTTGATCCAAGCGGATACAGAAGAGCTAAAAAGGATCTGGAAAGGAGCCATTCCATGCTTGCTGAAATAAAAGGATTAAATGAAGAATGCGGTGTATTTGGCATATGGGGCCATCCTGATGCTTCAAAGATTTCCTATTATGGCCTTCACAGCCTTCAGCATAGAGGCCAGGAAGGAGCGGGCATCGTATCGACAGATGGGAAATCTCTTTTAGCCCATAAAGGCATCGGTCTGATTACGGAGGTTTTCCAAAATGGACAGCTGAAAGATCTTGATGGCCATGCAGCAATCGGACACGTCCGTTATGCAACAGCAGGAGGAGGCGGCTATGAGAATGTGCAGCCGCTCGTTTTTCGCTCAGAAAGCGGCGGGCTTGCTTTGACTCATAACGGCAATCTTGTGAATGCAACTCATCTGAAGCATCAGCTGGAAAGCCAAGGGAGCATCTTCCAGACGACCTCTGATACAGAGGTGCTGGCACATCTAATCAAGCGAAGCGGCTATTTCAGCCTGAAGGAAAAAGTGAAAAACGCCCTTTCCATGTTAAAAGGGGCTTATGCTTTTGCTATTTTAACGGAAAATGAAATGATGGTGGCCCTTGATCCGCACGGTCTCCGTCCGCTTTGCCTTGGTATGCTTGGCGACGCCTATGTTGTAGCGTCTGAAACGTGCGCGCTTGATATTGTCGGTGCTGAATATTTGCGTGATGTGCAGCCGGGAGAGCTTTTGATCATCAATGATGAAGGCCTTCAGTCAGAGCGTTTTTCAAGATCGAGCAACAGGGCGATGTGCAGCATGGAATACATTTATTTTTCCCGTCCCGACAGCAGCATTGATGGCATTAACATTCACACAGCCAGAAAAAACCTTGGGAAAATGCTTGCTAAAGAAGCTCCCCTTGAAGCAGATGTTGTAACAGGCGTCCCGGACTCCAGTATTTCTGCTGCGATCGGATTTGCTGAAGCGACTGGCATCCCTTATGAACTCGGTTTGATCAAAAACCGCTATGTGGGCCGGACATTTATCCAGCCTTCCCAGTCCTTGCGGGAGCAGGGTGTTAAAATGAAACTATCACCTGTCAGGGGAGTTGTGGAGGGCAAGAGAGTGGTCATGGTGGATGATTCTATTGTCAGAGGGACAACGAGCAGAAGGATCGTGCAAATGCTTCGCGATGCAGGCGCTAAAGAAGTCCATGTACGCATCAGTTCCCCGCCAATCAGCCATCCTTGTTTTTATGGAATAGACACCTCAACACATGAGGAGCTTATTGCGTCCTCGCACACACCTGAGGAAATCAGGGAAATGATCGGGGCCGATTCTCTCGTGTTTTTAAGCAAGGAGGGTCTTGTGAAAGGAATCGGCAGACCGTATGAGGGCGAGAACAAAGGACAATGCATGGCCTGTTTTACAGGGGATTATCCGACTGAAATTTATTCAGACACCGTTCTTCCCCATAAGAAGGAAGTGCGGCTGTAAGCTGCTTGAAAAAAGGAGGAACATGGCATGTCAAAAGCCTATAAAGAGGCCGGAGTGGATATCGAAGCGGGATATGATGCGGTTGAAAGAATGAAAAAACATGTGCTGAAAACGTCCCGTACAGGTGCAGCTGCTGTACTGGGCGGCTTTGGAGGAACATTTGACCTATCAGCACTAAATTATAAAAAGCCTGTGCTTGTATCCGGTACAGACGGCGTTGGAACAAAGCTGAAGCTTGCGTTCATGATGGACCGCCATGACACGATCGGCATCGATGCGGTTGCGATGTGCGTCAACGATATCCTTGCTCAAGGAGCGGAGCCGCTATTTTTCCTTGATTACATCGCTGTTGGAAAAGCGGATCCAGTTAAGATTGAAGCCATCGTTAAAGGCGTTGCAGACGGGTGCGAAGAAGCAGGGTGTGCTCTGATCGGCGGAGAAACAGCTGAAATGCCTGGACTTTATGATGAGAATGAATATGATCTTGCCGGATTTTCGGTTGGTGCAGCGGAGAAAGATGAACTGATTACAGGCGAGACCATCAAGCCGGGACACATGCTGATCGGACTTGTATCAAACGGCCTTCACAGTAACGGGTTCACACTTGTCCGCAAGGTGCTCCTTGAGGATGCGGGATTTGATGTGAACGAAACATATGGCGCGTTAACAGTGTCACTTGGCGAAGAGCTTTTGAATCCGACACGGATTTATGTTAAACCGGTACTGAAAGTATTGAAGAACGTGAAGGTTTCTGGCATGGCTCATATAACAGGCGGAGGTTTTATTGAAAACATTCCGCGCATGCTTCCAGAGGGCTGCGGAGCTGAAATCGATTATGGTTCATGGCCCATCCCAGCAATCTTTGACCTGCTGGAAGAAAAGGGTTCCCTTCATAAAGAGGAAATGTTCAATGTCTTCAATATGGGCATTGGCTTTGTGCTCGCCGTTCCTTACGAAAGCATGCTGGGAGCGATCCGCATACTTGAAGCACATGGAGAAAAAGCGTTTATCATCGGACGCGTGAAGGAAGGCCAGGGTGTAAGCTTTGGAGGAGGAAGCCTGGAATGAAAAAAGCAGCCATTTTTGCCTCAGGCAGCGGCTCTAATTTTCAGGCAATCGTGAATGCCGTAAAAGCAGGAAAGCTTTATGCAGAAATCGCACTGCTTGTTTGCGACAGGGAGGATGCCTATGTACTCGAACGTGCGAGACGTGAAGGCATTCCTGCCTTTTCGTTTAACCCAAAAAACTACGAAAACAAGGCAGCTTTTGAGAATGAGATTTTAGAAGAGTTAAAGGAGAGGGAAATCGGGTGGATTTTTCTTGCTGGTTACATGAGGCTGATCGGAGAGACACTGCTAAAAGCTTATCCGAATCGAATAGTGAACCTTCATCCTTCCATTTTGCCTTCTTTTCCAGGCAAAAATGCGATTGGGCAGGCTTTTGAAGCGGGTGTTAAACTGACAGGCCTTACCATTCATTTTGTTGACGAAGGAATGGACACAGGGCCTATTATCGCCCAGACTTCCATTGATATCAAAGAGTCAGATACACTTGAAAGTCTCACTGAACGGGTTCATGAAACAGAACACAGCTTTTTTCCTTATGTTCTGCAGCAATTACTTGACGACAAAATAAAGGTGGTTCCGAAATGACAATTAAACGTGCACTCATAAGCGTATCAAATAAGGAAAATATCGTAGAATTTGCAGAAAAACTTCTTGAACTTGGCGTAGAAATCATTTCAACAGGCGGCACAAAAAAATTGCTTCAGGAGAAAGGTTTAAAGGTCAGCGGTGTATCAGACGTTACCGGTTTTCCTGAAATCCTAGACGGCCGTGTCAAAACGCTCCATCCTTCCATTCATGGAGGCATTCTTGCAGTGAAATCTAATGATCAGCATATGGAGCAGCTGGCAGAAAACCATATCCAGCCGATCGATCTTGTGGCAGTGAACCTGTATCCCTTTAAAGAGACGATTTCTAAAGAAAACTTTACTTTTGAAGATGCGATTGAAAACATCGATATCGGCGGACCTGCGATGCTCCGTGCTTCTGCTAAAAATCATGAGCACGTAACCGTTGTGACAGATCCGGCTGACTACGAAACCATCCTTCGGCAGTTAAAAGAAAATCAGGAGGTTTCTCTTGAATTTAAACGGAAGCTTGCCGCAAAGGTTTTCCGCCACACAGCTGCCTATGATTCACTGATTGCTGGTTATTTAACGGAAATGGTTGGCGAAGAATCACCTGAATCCCTGACTGTAACGTTTGAGAAAAAGCAGACACTCCGCTATGGGGAAAATCCTCATCAGCAGGCTGCATTCTATCAAGCTCCTGTTTTAAAAGGAGGTTCCATTACAGATGCGATCCAGCTGCACGGAAAAGAGCTTTCCTATAACAATATTAAAGATGCGGATGCTGCCCTTCAGATTATCGGAGAGTTTGAGAAACCAGCAGCTGCAGCAGTGAAGCATATGAATCCATGCGGTGTCGGTACAGGAGAAACCATTTTTGAAGCGTATCAGCGCGCCTATGAAGCGGATCCTGTTTCCATCTTCGGCGGAATTGTAGCGCTGAACAGGGAAGTAGACAAGGTAACAGCAGAAAGACTTCACGAGATCTTCCTTGAGATCGTCATTGCACCGAGTTTTTCTGAAGAAGCACTCGCTATTCTAAAAGGGAAAAAGAACATTCGCCTGCTTACAGTTGATGCAGGAAAAGCAGCTGAAGGCGCCAAACAGCTCACTTCAGTCAGGGGAGGCCTGCTTGTACAGGAAGATGACATCCTTTCCTTTGAAGATGCAGCTGTATCCATTCCAACGAAAAGAGAACCGACAGAACAAGAGTGGAAGGATCTGAAACTCGCTTGGAAGGTTGTCAAGCATGTGAAATCCAATGCGATTGTGCTCGCGAAGGATGAAAGGACGGTCGGCGTTGGCGCAGGCCAAATGAACCGCGTCGGCTCTGCCAAAATTGCGATTGAACAGGCAGGCGAATATGCTGAAGGAAGTGCAATGGGATCGGACGCTTTCTTCCCAATGGGAGATACCGTAGAAGCAGCAGCAAAAGCAGGCGTAACGGCAATTATTCAGCCAGGCGGCTCCATCCGCGATGAAGAATCGATCAAAGCAGCAGACGAACACGGCATCACGATGGTATTCACTGGAGTCCGTCACTTTAAGCATTAAGAAAAATCGGCCATTTGCCGATTTTTCTTTTGAAATTGGGAGATATGGATCGATTTAAGGGGTAAAAACAGGACTGATGTGGTGCGGAGATTGGATTTTGAGGCGTGGACTGGGAATTTAGAGTGGATTTTTTGTTTTATGAGCGCTGACGGAGATTTAAGAGCCCACACGAAGATTTAAGAGCCCACACGGAGATTTAAGAGCGCTCAGAAAAATTCATGAGCTTTCACAGAGATTTAAGAGCGCTGACAGAGAATTTAAAAGCGCCTCAAGGTATACAGGCCTTCAAATAAAAAAAGTAACCGGCTCTTACATTCACAAGCACTTATTTTATGAAAGGCCAGCCATCAAAAAAATCCAAAATAAAGGAGCGGTAAGAATGAAAATACTCGTGATCGGCAAGGGCGGCAGAGAGCATGCGATTGCATGGAAGGCCGCTGAAAGCAAAAGCGTGACAAAGGTTTATGCAGCGCCTGGGAACGACGGGATGACGGATGTGGCGGAGCTTGTCAAATTAGAGGAAAATCAGACGCAGGAGCTCATAGCTTTTGCTAAGGCAGAAGAAATTGGCTTAACCATTGTCGGGCCTGAAGTTCCTTTAATGAATGGCATTGTGGATGAATTTCGAAAAGAGGGGCTGGCGATTTTCGGTCCTTCTAAAAGTGCTGCGAGAATTGAAGGCAGCAAACAGTTTGCCAAGGACCTGATGAAAAAATACAGCATACCGACTGCCAAGTATGAAGTGTTTCACAGCATGGAGGAAGCGAAACAGTATGTTCAGTTACAGGGCGCGCCAATTGTCATTAAAGCAGACGGGCTTGCAGCGGGAAAAGGTGTCGTTGTGGCAATGACGGAGGAAGAAGCTCTTGACTCTATTCAGCTTTTTCTAGGAGACAAAATCTTCGGCGAGGCTGGGAGTTCTGTCGTAATCGAGGAATTTCTTGAGGGAGAAGAATTCTCGTTGATGGCTTTTGTGCAGGATGAAAAAGTTTATCCGATGGTGATTGCACAGGATCACAAACGGGCGTTTGACGGAGATCAGGGGCCGAACACTGGCGGAATGGGTGCCTACTCACCAGTTCCCCAGATTCCTGAAGAAGTTGTTCAGCAGGCAGTCCATACCATTCTCAATCCGATGGCACAGGCGATGATCGACGAAGCCGCAGCCTTTTCAGGAGTTTTGTATGCAGGACTTATGCTGACAAAGGAAGGGCCAAAGGTGATTGAATTTAACGCGCGGTTCGGAGATCCAGAAGCACAGGTTGTTTTGCCAAGGATGAAGTCTGATTTAATTGACGTGCTGTTTGCTGTTATGAATAAGGAAAATAAAGAGATTGAGTGGAAGAATGAAGCAGCAGTGGGAGTTGTGCTCGCTTCAAAGGGGTATCCTGGAAGTTATGAAACGGGAAAAAATCTTGGAGAACTGAAGCTGCCTGAAGAATCTGCGGTTATTTTCCATTCCTGTACAAAAAGACAAGAGGGACAATTTGCTACAAACGGAGGAAGGGTTCTGACGGTAACAGCAGAGGGTGAGAGTCTTGAGGATGCACAGGCAAAAGCATATGATTCCATTCGAAAGCTGGGATCTCCGGACACTTTTTACCGCAGTGATATCGGCCATCGTGCCTTAAATGCAATAAAAAAGTAGGATTTTGATCGATTCATGGCGAAAACATCGGAAGGAGGTGCTGTAAATGAATGTGATTCAGCTTGATTCAAAGTGGTATTTGGATGCCGTAAGACTTTCAGAATATGCTTTTCAATATAAGGTGCCTGAAGAAAAATTGGAAGATAACTTCAGGATGATGGACAAGCATCACGAATTGTACGGAATTTTAGAAGGAAATGAACTTGCTGCAAAACTTCATTTTCTGCCGCTGGAAGTATTTTTTGCAGGAAAAAAAGTGAAAATGGGCGGGCTCGCTGGAGTTGCTACCTATCCGGAGTATAGAAGAAAAGGACTTGTAAAAGACATGCTCACCTTTACGCTTGAAAAGATGAAAAAGGAGGGCTATACGCTTTCCATGCTGCATCCTTTCAAGGTCTCGTTTTACCGTAAATATGGATGGGAGCTCTTTTCGCGCAGGCTGAAATCAACACTGACTTCTGATGATCTCGCTATTCAAAAACGAGTACCCGGCTCCGTCAAACGGTATACAAAAGAGTCTCATCACAGCGAGATTGAGCTTCTATACGATGTGTTTGCTGAAAAGTTTGCAGGCATGCTTGCCAGAGACAGGGAATGGTGGGAGCAATCGGTTTACAACGACAACTTTACTGCGGTGTATTACAATGCGGAAAACCAGCCAAAAGGATACATACTCTATCAAGTGAAAGACCGGAAAATGACAGTAAGCGAATTTGTTCCTTTGAATGAAGAAGCAAGACATGGCCTCTGGAACTTTATTTGCCAGCATGATTCTATGATCAAAGAGCTTGAAATGGTGACGCATGAGCACGAGCCTCTTTTCCACGCCTTGCCGGATCCAAGGTTCACCGCGGAAACAAGGCCTTATTTTATGGCGAGAATTGTCGATGCTGAAGCCTTTTTAAAGGAATATGAGTTTAAAGGAAAGGATATCCTTTTAAACGTAACAGATGACTATGCTCCTTGGAATACTGGTTCTTACTTAATCAGGCAGGGTGGAACGGCCAAAACAGAGCCTGTGAAAGAAAAAGGAATCAACCTTTCTATTAATTCTTTGGCTGCCATTCTGTTCGGATATCAAACTGTTTCGTCACTTGCTGAAATTGGCGAGATCACAGGAGATGAAGAAGAGATAAAGCGGTTTGAGGATAGTCTTCCTGGAAATAAGCCATTCTTTTATGATTTCTTTTAATCCATCGAAAAAGGACCTTTTCTGGTCCTTTTTTAAGCTCTTAATATAGTAAAATAGAAGACGGGAAAAACTCCCTTGAGTTAAAAAAAACAGACAGACTGACAACGATAAATCCGTACAGGAAACTCCGTATGGCTGTGAAGAGCAAGAATGAAGTTCTCTATTGCGTCATAGATAAAACCACATGCTTTCTTCAAAAGCAGCCACCTGGCACGCTTTTTTATCCATATTTTAACATGAAACAGCTTGCAGAGGGGTGTGTCACGAAAATGAGCAGAGCAGCAAAGGCAGGAATCATTACGTTAGTCATCGTATTAGTCCTCATAATTGGCGCAGTTATTTGGTATTTCAATACGGCTGCAGGGGAACGGACAATGAAGAATTTCAAATCAAATAACCTTGGGGGAATGGACCGTTCTGTCAAAATATACAGCAGTGACGGGAAACTGATCCGCGAGTACTCAGGCAAAATTGATATTCAGGATACGGAGTACGGAAACAAGGTTTTATTTGATGTGAATGGGAAGCGGGTAGTAATCTACAATGCAACCGTCATTACAGAGGAAAAATAGAAAAGTCACTCATTCGGGTGACTTTTCTTTCCCTTCTACAGCATATTTATAAAACTTTTTATCGACAGGTAGAATCAAAAAATTTCTGGGAGTTCTTCTTCGTTTATGGCAATGAATCCATTTTTTTCATAAAACCGGTGGGCAGCCAAGAACTGAGGGGTTGTGCCTAAATAGACAGTTTTAATCGTTTTTTCTTTTGCCCAGTTAAGAGCATGCTGCAATAACAGGCTCGCTGTTTTGTAGTGCGGCCCGCGGAATTCCTTCGCCACAAACATCTTTCTTAACGCCGCTTCCTGATTTCCTATATCCAAAAGACTGATCGTTCCAATGACTTTATTGCCGTAATGAGCGGTCCAAAAATTGCCGGAGCCTGTCTGATAAAACGTTTCAATCTCAAACAAATCGGGCTGGTCTTCCTTTGTGATCGGAATGTTGTATTCCTCCTGCTGAATAGGAAGAATCAGATCGATTACCCGGGACTGATCTTCTTTAGAAAATTCTCTTATGACAGGTTCACCAGTAAGCTTCACTTGAATGGATTTCACAACATTTTCTAAGTAGGAAGGCTGATGCGGAACAAAATCATTTTTGCTGATATGCTTGTCGATCGCCACTTTATTCCCGAGCTCGGTTTTGTGAAAGCCTATGGCACGAATTTCTTCTTTTTGTCCTAACCAAAGCTTGTAGAAGTCACTGAAATTCGCTTTTAGTATTCCAGAAACCTCTTCCTTTTGGAGCTTAAATTCATCTGCCGTTTCATTCATCCGGTACAAAAAAACGTGACACCACTCACGGTCAATGATTTCTTTTGTGGTGATGCTGTTTTCTATTACGCCAAGCGGTTCCAGATCGTCCATCGAAACGTCAATGCCTAACTCTTCCTGAACCTCTCTTATTCCGTCCTGAACTGTTTCATGGGCTAAAATGTGACCGGCGGCAGTAATATCAAGCAATCCCGGGAAATCCTTTTTAACCTCGCTTCTGATCTGAAAATAGATCATATCTGTTTCATTTTCTTTACTGACAAGCCAGCAATGAAACGTTTCATGCCAGTGTCCTTCTTCATGTATTTCACTTCTGGGAGCTGTTCCAAGAGGACGGCGGTTTTCATCCACTTTTGTAATCAGTTCTGTTTCCATATTGGGCTCCATTTCTTAGTCTTGTTGAGTTAAGTAATCAATCAATTGCTCATGATTCAGCTGTAAGTAGGATGGGAGTCTTTTCCTTGATAAAAGGGCATTATTGTATTTCTCAGGAATGTCTCCAGAAAAGGATTCTGCTTTTAAGGATTCATAGGAAACGTCTGTATATCCCCATCTGGATACGAGTGTTTTAATGAATTCGGAGTGGATCATGATATTGTTTGTGCCTAAATGAAAAATGCCGGAATGAGAGTGTGATATCAAATATTCAATTTGTCTTGATAGCATCACGTCTGTATTTCTGGTGGAATGCACATTGGAATAAACCTGAATGGTTTTTCCATCTTCAATGCTTTCAAGCAAAGCATTTATCCGCGGTGTCCGGTGACCGAGAATCTCAGGAATTCTTACAATCGTCAAGCGATCCCCCAAAATTTCAGTCATGGTCTTTTCGCATTCAATCTTAAATTTCCCATAATCACTGTCAGCCTTTGGCTCATCATCCTCGTAATGAGGCTGATCGGTTAGGCCATCAAATACATTGGACGTCGAGCAAAAAATCATTCTGCCGCCGTTTTCTTTTATATATTGTGATGTCTGGACATGAAACTTCAGTTGCTTGAGGAAATCACCCCTTAAACACATGATGACAGCATCAGGCCTAATTTTTGACAGGAGGCTCTGAAGCGATTCAAGCTGATCGATGGAGAGCTTGGATAATTTTTCGGGAGGTATATGAGCAAATTGGTTCTGAAAATAGGTACCATACACGTCATAGCTATTGTTTGTTAATGTTTGGGCGAGTGCCTGCCCTATGGTTCCGCTAATACCAAAAATGATGACCTTCATTTCCACTTCACGTCCAATCGTTTGATAAGGCTGTTTAAGTAAGGCTCTTTTCTTGAACATTGTTGCTTTCTCATCAATATAAGATAAACGCGGACTAATATACAGCTGCGAATTTTAAGAAAAGATGCCACGAAGTATGTTTCTATGCGGGTTCTAAGAAATTACGACTAGCAACATTCTATGCGAGAACAGCCTTAAGTAAAAGCTGGTGCTATTCGTAAAAGTAGCCTTTGCAAAAGCTTTTTCAGTGTATTCGATTTCTTTTTGGTTTTTCCTTTAGCCATAGATAAAAAAATACCTTCATGAAGCATAAAAAAACCGAAAGAATGCAATCATTCTTTCGGTTTCATAAGGATCTTTTCTTAAACTTTGTGTTTCTCCAATGAAAAAAAACCCGGTAGCATCGCCGGGTTTTCAGGAGCGTCCTTTCCGGACAAATAGAAATAGAATAGCAACAACTCCACCTATAAGAGCTGCGAAAATAAAGGACATATCAATAATATATTCAGTGAACATCGTATCACCTTTCTCTCTAAGAGACGTTACGAAGGGTTGTACGTATCCTTGCCGGTGGAAGAATTCGCTTCAGATTGGAATCCGGATTCTTCTTTTGATTCGGCAGCTCGCTGGAACATTAGAGTAACAGGACAGAAGCGAAGAATTCCTTCTCCTACCTTCATTGCTCCAAGCATAATTATAAGAAGGAGGGATTCTCTCCAGGGCTTTTTAGAATATTTGGCTCCGGCTACAGTAACAAGCGTCAATCCGACTGTGATGCGAATCAGCGCGTTAACGATTCCGATATTTGGTTTAATCATTTCAAAACCTCCAAAATGTTTTACAGTGACGAATTTCTGAAAATTGCATTTCTTTAATGCGTTAGCGAGTTAGCTGTGTTAACATAATAAAGAAACGTGAAAAAGGAGGATTGCTCCCTATGTCTGAAGAAAAATTCTATTGGAAAAGCAGCAAAATTCGCGAACAAATCGATATAGCATCCCAAAAAGCAGCGCCGACGATCCTCTTGAAAAATGGAACATGCTTAAATCCATACCTAAACCAGTGGCTTACAGCCAATATCTGGATTTATGAAGATAGAATTGTGTATGTTGGAGATGAACTTCCTGACCATACAGAAGGCACTGAAATTGTTGACTGCAAAGGGCAGTGGATTGTTCCGGGCTACATAGAACCGCATGCTCATCCATTTCAACTTTATAATCCCCATTCGCTTGCAAAGTATACAGGGGAGTTTGGCACAACAACACTAATCAACGACAACATGAACCTGATTTTAAATTGCGATAAAAAGAAAGCGCTTACCTTTATGAAGAGGTTTAAAAACCTGCCTGTACACACTTACTGGTGGGCAAGACTCGACCTTCAAACCGAAATACAGGATGAAGATAAATTGATGGCTCCCGACCAAATGAAGAATTGGATCGAAAATGATTGTGTGGTTCAGGGAGGAGAAATGACAGGCTGGCCAAGACTCTTGGCCGGGGATGATCTGATGCTGCATTATATTCAGGAAATCAAAAGGCAGAGAAAACGCATGGAAGGGCACTTTCCGGGGGCTTCAGAAAGCACGCTCACGAAAATGAAGCTTTTCGGAGCAGATGCTGACCACGAAGCAATGACTGGAGAAGAAGTACTGAACCGGCTGAAGCTCGGCTATCATGTTGCATTAAGGCATTCCTCCATCAGGCCGGATCTGCCTGTTTTGCTTGAGGATATGAAGAAGTTGAATATCACACACTTTGATCACCTCTTTTTTACAACAGACGGATCACCTCCGGCTTATTACGAGGAAGGCATGACAAATGTGCTCATTAAAATAGCGCTTGAACATGGAATCAGTCCAATGGATGCCTATAAAATGGCGAGCTTCAACATTGCTAACTATTATTCCATCGATCACTTGCTGGGATCTCTTACACCAGGAAGGTTTGCGACACTGAATATCCTGAGCAATCCAGAGGAGCCGCTTCCTGTATCAGTCCTTTCTAAAGGAGAGTGGCTGAAAAAGGGTGGCGGAGCTGTAAATGCTATGCCGAAAGTGAAATGGGAAGAGCTTGGTTTTTCGCCTCTGCAGCTTGATTGGGAGCTGACAGCAGATGATCTGCAGTTTTCCATGCCGATGGGGCTGAAAATGAAAAATGCGGTGATTATGGAGCCTTATACTGTCACCATAGATAGCTCCTTTGATGAACTGCCGATGGAGTCTGATGAATCGTTTTTAGCACTTATCGATAAAAAAGGAAAATGGCGGATCAACACAGTACTGAGAGGGTTTGCAAAAAATATTCATGGTTTTGCTAGCTCCTACTCTACATCTGGAGATATCATTTTAATAGGAAAAAATAAGAAAGCCATGCTGGCTGCATTCAAGAGGATGAACGAAATAGGCGGCGGCATTGTGCTAACCGCAGGCAAAGAGGTGCTTCATGAAATTCCGCTTCATCTAAATGGAGGAGCTTCAGCTCTTGACATGCCGATTCTCATAGAACAGGTTAGAAAACTGGATTATTTACTGAGGGAGAGAGGCTACAGGTTTGATGATCCAATCTATTCCCTGTTTTTTCTATCATCAACACATCTGCCATATATCAGGATTACTCCAAGAGGCATCTACGACGTTAAGAAAAAAACGATACTCTTTCCGTCGATAATGCGTTAAAATAGGAAAGTATAGAAATAATGAGGCTGGTTAAAAAATGAATAAGAAACTTTTATTTATTATTTTAGCGGCGCTAGTAGCGTTAAGCGCTTGCAATAAAGCAGAAGAGAAGCCATCTCCTGAAAGAGAAACCGGTATTTCAGAAAAAAGCCGCATCGAAAACAAAAGCTTTCCTGTAAGCCCGCTTACTGGATTAAAGGCTGATCAGACGGATCACAGGCCTATAGCCGTTGTGATCAATAATCATACAAAGGCGCGCCCTCAATCAGGGATTTCTGAAGCAGATGTGGTTTATGAAATGCTGGCAGAAGGAAATGTAACGAGGTTTCTGGCTATTTTCCAAAGCCATAAGCCTAAGATTATCGGCCCAGTCCGAAGTGCAAGAGAATACTTTGTTGATCTAAGCAAAGGATACGACGCCTTGTTAATTTGTCACGGATGGAGTCCAAGCGCTAAGAAAAAGCTCGAAGCAGGTGAAGCAGATTACCTGAACGGATTATTTTACGATGGTACTCTTTTCAAACGGGATTTATCCAGAAAAGCACCGCATAACTCGTATATCTCATTTGTGAATATTCAAAAAGGTGCTCTGGAAAAACATTTTTCGTTTGTGGAGAAAGTTGAGCCATTGCCGTTTTCCGCTTCTGCCGAAAGTGAAGGAAGCCAAAAAGAATCAGCCCCTCATGTCTATGTTCAGTACAGCAAAGATGATGCTTACAACTCCCTTTATCAATATGACTCGAATAAAGGGAAGTACATACGCTCAAGCGGCGGTGTACAAACGGAAGACAGAGAAACTCATCAGCCTATCACGATTGATAATCTGCTCATTGCAGAAATGCAGCATAAAGTCACTGACAGTGCAGGCAGACGGGAAATTGATCTAACCTCTGGAGGAAAAGGCTTGCTCTTTCAAAAAGGATCCTACCGGAAAATTGAATGGAAAAACTATAACGGAAGAATCCTTCCTTATCTTAATAATAAAATCGTCCCGTTTGTTCCGGGGAAGACATGGATCAATATTGTTCCAAGCCTCGAGAAAGACATTCTGTTTGGACAAAGGAGAATAGCACATGCAAATTGAAAAACTACGAGGAAAAGAACTCGACCAGCTTTTTGAGTCGATTTTATCTTTAAAAGATCTTGAAGAATGCTATCGATTTTTTGACGATCTTTGCACAGTAAATGAAATTCAGTCATTGGCACAGCGCCTTGAAGTAGCAAGAATGCTTCGCGAAGGCAACACTTATCATAAAATTGAAACTCAAACAGGTGCAAGCACGGCTACGATCTCAAGAGTGAAGCGCTGCCTTAATTATGGAAATGATGCCTATACAATGGCACTTGACCGCGTTCACAAACAGCCGAGCGAGTCTTGAGGAAAGCGGAAAGAAAGGTCCAAAATGCAAAAGTGCATTTTGGACCTTTTTTTCGCAACAAGCACTTAGCTTGCGGATTTTGAACAAGAGGATCAGTGGTGTAAAAAGGTTCCGGCTCGTAGAATTAGGAGTTTGGACAGAAGGTAGCCCTCTTTGGACAGTTAAACCGCTGTTCCTGACAGTAAGCTCTTTTATAAGGAAAAAATAATCGTGAAAATTCTATTATCGGGCTTTAAAAGACAGGAATAAATACGAGGCAGCTAGTCTCAGTTAGAACCTTGCTCCTTTTGGTGAAAAAAGAGTTTAAAAAAAGGTGAAAAAGTGACGTTTATAAGCAGGTTCATTAACCTTGTCCCTCCAGTTCGCATTTGCCATTTCAACCATTAAGCTAAATCTAAAGAAAAAGTTAAACGTGAAAATCCCCTTGCAACACCTCAAAAGTCAGAAATGAACTCCCGTTTTTTTTCACATCCGCTTCTATATGTCATTTATCAAGTTTAGAAAAACAGAATAACTCAATTTTCCACTGCTTAGAAATTTCAGCCAGTGATGTTCCTGCTTAGTGAATTTGATATAATAAACGAATGGAAAAGCTCTTTTCTTTCTTTTGAAAAGAGATTGGAGGTATTTATGTACGATGTTAAAGAATGGCGCCATGTGTTTAAGCTCGATCCCGATAAAGAGATCAGCGATGAACAGCTGGAGCTTGTTTGTGAATCAGGCACTGATGCCGTTATTATTGGCGGAAGTGATAATATAAATGAGGAGAATGTGCTGAATTTAATGGCCCGCGTTCGCCGTTATCTGCTTCCCTGTGTCCTGGAAGTGTCAGCTATTGAGGCCATTGTGCCAGGATTTGATTTGTATTTCATCCCAACAGTATTTAATAGCCGTGATCCGAAATGGATAGTGAATTTACATAAAGAGGCTGTCAAAGAGTTCGGAGAGCTGATGAATTGGGAAGAATTGATTGTAGAAGGCTATTGCATCTTAAATCCTGATTGCAAAGCAGCAGCGATGACCGACGCTGAAACGGAATTGACAGCAGACGATGTAAAGGCATATGCCCAAATTGCTGAGAGGTTTTTCTCCTTGCCTATCTTTTATCTGGAATACAGCGGAGCTTATGGAGATCCACAGCTTGTAAAGGAGACGAAATCCGTTTTGAAGAACACAAGGCTGTTTTACGGGGGTGGCATTGAGAGAGCAGAACAGGCTAAGGAAATGTCCGAGTTTGCTGATACAGTCGTTGTAGGAAATATCATTTATACCAATTTTGAAGCAGCACTTAGCACAGTCACCGTTTTAAAAGACTGATTGCATAAGGCTCTTTTCATAAAAATTTGTTATTTTTTCATCTCCATCCGTGAATACAGATCATGAATATACATCTGGAAATTTTAAGAAAAGATGCCGCGAAGCCTATAATTTGTGTATTTTTTATGCCCATACAAATAGCAGCTATCTTAGCGGAGACAGCCTTGCATTAAGGACTGCTGTCAAGCTATTCTAATATATAAGAACATATGTTTGATATAGGATGTGAAACTATGCAATTCATTACAAATCAATTATTGAACGGGCTGAATGAAATGCAGCAAAAAGCGGTAAAGGCAACAGACGGACCGCTTTTAATCATGGCCGGGGCAGGAAGCGGAAAGACAAGAGTGCTGACCCACAGAATTGCCTATCTCATGGTGGAAAAACGGGTAGCCCCTTGGAATATTCTTGCGATTACATTCACCAATAAAGCTGCAAGAGAGATGAAGGAGCGGATTTCGACCCTGCTCGGCCCTGGTGCTGATGAAATCTGGATTTCAACATTCCACTCCATGTGTGTGCGCATTTTAAGAAGAGATATTGACCGTATCGGCTTTAATCGGAACTTTACCATACTTGACTCAAGCGACCAGCTGTCTGTCATCAAAACGATTTTAAAAGAGCGGAACCTAGACCCTAAAAAATTTGACCCGAGAACACTCCTCGGTGCGATCAGCTCTGCGAAAAATGAGCTGAAAACGCCTGAGGATTATGAGAAAACGGTTGGCGGCATGTTTGAACAAGTCGTTAATACCGTTTATCAGGACTATCAGAAAAAACTGCGGAAAAATCAGTCGCTCGATTTCGATGACTTGATTATGACGACAATCAAGCTGTTTCAGAGAGTGCCCGAAGTTCTTGAATATTACCAGCGCAAGTTCCAATACATTCACGTTGATGAGTATCAGGATACAAACAGAGCGCAGTATATGCTTATTAAAATGCTCGCATCCCGCTTCCAGAACCTTTGTGTAGTAGGGGATTCAGACCAGTCCATTTACAGGTGGAGGGGAGCGGATATTGCGAACATCCTCTCATTTGAAAAGGATTATGCACAGGCAGAAGTCATTCTTCTGGAACAAAATTACCGTTCCACACAAAGAATTCTGCAGGCAGCCAATGAAGTCATTAAAAACAATGCCAACCGGAAAGCGAAAAATCTGTGGACAGAAAACCTTGAAGGACAGAAAATCTTCTATTACCGTGCAGACTCGGAGGCCGTTGAAGGCCAGTTCGTTGCAGGAAGAATCAAGCAGCTCTCAGACAGCGGTTCAAGGAAGCTATCAGATATTGCCATTTTATACAGAACAAACGCCCAGTCCCGTGTAATAGAGGAAATATTGCTGAAGTCAAATATCAACTACACCATCGTTGGCGGTATCAAGTTCTATGACAGAAAAGAGATCAAGGATCTTTTAGCTTATTTAAGACTTGTATCCAATCCTGATGATGATATCAGCTTTGCCCGCATCGTAAACGTTCCGAAAAGAGGTGTCGGGGCCACTTCTGTTGATAAAATTGCTGCCTATGCAGCGGAGCATGATCTCTCTTTCTTCCAGGCAATTTCTGAGATTGAGCATATTGGTGTCAGCGGACGCGCCATTAATGCTCTGACAGAATTCAAAGCGTTAATTCAAAACCTGGTTAACATGCAGGATTATCTGACGGTTACTGAGCTGACAGAAGAAATTCTTGATAAGTCAGGGTATAGGGAAATGCTGAAAGCAGAAAAAACAATCGAATCCCAAAGCAGGCTGGAAAACATCGATGAGTTTTTATCCGTTACGCAAAACTTTGAAAAACAAAACGAAGAAGATAAGAGTCTTGTCGGCTTTTTAACAGACCTTGCTTTAGTGGCAGATATTGATCAGCTTGATAAGGATGATACAGGCAAGCAGGATGCCATTACCTTGATGACTCTCCACTCTGCCAAAGGGCTTGAATTCCCGGTAGTCTTTTTGATCGGCCTTGAGGAAGGTGTCTTCCCGCACAGCAGATCTCTTATGGAAGAAGCGGAAATGGAAGAGGAAAGACGGCTTGCTTATGTTGGGATCACCCGTGCTGAGCAGGAGCTTTACATGACCAATGCACAGATGCGGACTCTTTATGGCCGTACTAACATGAACCCTGAATCACGTTTTATCGGCGAGATTCCGGAAACACTAATAGAGAATTTAAATGAAAAAACAGATAAACAGCTGCACAACCCGTACAAGCGTCCGGAAAAAAGACCGCCTGTATCCAGACCTGCTTCAACAGGTGGAGACGGCATTGACTGGTCTGTCGGAGATAAAGCCGAGCATAAAAAATGGGGTACCGGAACAGTTGTTAGCGTAAAAGGAGAAGGTGAAGGCAGGGAGCTTGATATTGCATTCCCGAGTCCTACAGGCGTGAAACGGCTTATGGCGAAATTTGCGCCGATAACGAAAGTGTAGATTGAACTTATGGAAAGGGCTGGAGTAACAATGGATATGGAAGCGGCTCAAAAGAAAGTTCAGGAGCTTCATGAAAAGCTGAATCGATACAGCTATGACTATTACGTCCTGGACAAGCCAAGTGTTCCGGATTCGGAATATGACCGTCTGCTGCAGGAACTCATACAGCTTGAAGAAGAATTTCCGGGACTCAAAACCCCAGATTCCCCGACGCAGAGAGTCGGCGGAGAGATTCTGGAAGGATTTAAGAAAGTAGAGCATAAAACACCGATGCTAAGCCTTGGCAATGCATTTAATGAGCAGGATCTCCGGGATTTTGACCGCCGTGTCCGCCAGGCAATCGGAGATGATTTTCAATATGTGGCAGAGCTTAAAATAGACGGTCTCGCTGTTTCCCTCCGGTATGAGGACGGGCTTTTTGTACAGGGGGCGACACGCGGAGACGGAACGATCGGAGAAGACATTACTGAAAATCTTCGCACCGTTCATTCCATTCCACTCAGACTGAAAAGAAGCGAATCGATTGAAGTTCGCGGAGAGGCCTTCATGCCAAAACGGTCGTTTGAACGGTTGAATGAAAGCAAAATTGAAAAAGGGGAAGAGCCCTTTGCAAACCCGCGCAATGCGGCTGCAGGCTCTCTGCGCCAGCTGGATCCGAAAATTGCCGCGAAACGAAATCTTGATATTTTCGTCTATGGTATTGGAGACCTTGGTGACACAGGAGTCCAAAGACAAAGTGAAGGCCTTGATCTTTTGGATGAACTCGGGTTTCGAACAAACCATGAGAGAAGAAAGTGCGAAACAATTGATGAAGTGATTGAGCTTTTGCATAATATGCAGGAGAAAAGACAGTCTCTTTCTTATGAAATTGATGGGGTTGTTATTAAAGTGGACCTGCTTGAGCAGCAGGAAAAGCTTGGGTACACAGCAAAAAGTCCTCGCTGGGCAATTGCCTATAAGTTTCCCGCAGAAGAAGTGATGACGAAGCTGATTGATATCCAGCTGAACGTTGGCAGAACGGGTGTTATTACACCGACAGCGATCCTAGAGCCGGTAAGGGTAGCGGGTACGACAGTCCAGAGGGCATCCTTGCACAATGAGGATCTGATCCGTGAAAAGGATATAAAAATCGGAGACTATGTGGTTGTAAAAAAAGCCGGAGACATTATCCCTGAAGTGGTCAATGTGCTTGAGGATCAGCGGACTGGGGATGAAAAGGATTTTCACATGCCGGCCGAATGTCCTGAATGCGAAAGCGAGCTCGTGCGCATTGAAGGTGAGGTTGCGCTCCGCTGCATCAATCCGAAATGTCCAGCTCAGATCCGCGAAGGGCTGATCCATTTTGTATCCCGCAATGCGATGAATATTGACGGCCTTGGAGAGCGCGTTATTGCCCAGCTTTTCAAAGAAGGATTAATTACAGATGTAGCAGATCTTTATGAACTATCAAAAGAACAGCTGATTCAGCTTGAACGCATGGGTGAAAAATCAGTTGAAAACCTGCTGAGGGCGATTGACCGTTCAAAAGAAAATTCCCTCGAAAAATTGCTTTTTGGTATTGGAATTCGCCATGTGGGCTCAAAGGCCGCAAAGACCCTTGCCCAGCATTTTGAGACAATGGACAGATTGCAAAATGCTTCAAGGGATGAGATTATAGCGATTAGCGAAATCGGCAACAAAATGGCAGATTCCATCGTTACTTATTTTGAAAAGCCTGAAGTGATGACGCTGATACAGGAACTGAAAGGTCATGGAGTAAATATGGAATACAAAGGGCCGAAACTTGCTGCAGCGGCAGAAAGTACGTCCTATTTTGCTGGGAAAACAGTAGTTTTAACAGGGAAATTGGAAGAACTGACGCGCGAGGAAGCGAAGGAGCAAATTGAAGCCTTAGGCGGTAAAGTTACCGGAAGTGTAAGTAAAAGCACGGATCTTGTTATTGCCGGGGAAGCGGCAGGCAGCAAACTGTCGAAAGCGCAAGAATTGAATATAGAAGTCTGGAACGAAGCCAGACTCGTAGAAGAGTTAAAGAATTAGGCTCTTTTCTTATAGCATCTGGAACTGATAGAAGGTTTGCAAAGAGGGCATATCTGGATTGATCACCTGATTGCCCTGTAAACCTGTTTATTTCTCAGCAAGCTTTTGAAAAAAGCTATGAATTAAGAGGAGTGTTAACCCTTGAAAAAGTGGGCCATTTTATTGGCATGTATGCTGATGCTTTCAGCATGTACGCCGAATTTTGGAAATCAGGATGAAGTTGTAAAAAATACTGAAACTGATTCCAAGCAAAAAGCGTTTATACCAAAGTATAATATTTCAGATTCCTACTATAAAACCATCCTGCCTTTTACTCCTTCAAAAGCTAGAGGCTTAACAGCAAGCAGACTTAATACTCGCTATGATGTAAGCGAGTTTGAAACAGGATTAATGAGAATTGCCCAGGAATCCTTTCCAGCTGATAAGTATGTGTATCAGGAAGGCCAGAAAATAGACAAAAATGTGATCAGCGGCTGGCTTGGAAGCGAATTGAGCGGAAAGGAACTCGCAAACGCCCAAAAAGATAAGAAGTTTGTCAATGGATTAAATCCTCCTCAATCCACTGGTACAGATAAAAAAAATCCTGCGTACCTGGCAAGTGTTATGGAACAGGATTACCTTGCCAAAAAGGATCAGGATACAGTCGAACTTGGCGGAGTAGTTATCGGCCTAGCGCTGAACTCGATTGATTACTCAAGGGACGCTCAGTTCAATACACATCAAACCCTTCTCGATGATAAAACTGTTCGGGCAGAGGGCGAAAAAATCGCAGATAAAGTGCTTCAGCAGGTGAGACAGACAAATGGCCTAGAAAATGTTCCGATCGTGATAGGCCTTTACAAGCAGGCACCGAAGTCCTCCATCGTACCGGGTAATTTTATCGCAAAGGCAGAGGCGCGTCCTGGAAGCAGCAATCTAGGAAACTGGAATTCTATTGATGACCGATACTATTTCTTCCCATCGGCAGAAGCGACATCCAAGTACCGCGATGATGCCCAGAACTTCAGCCGGTTTAAAGATGACGTCGCAACGTTTTTCCCGAACTACACTGGTGTCGTTGGAAAAGCATTTTATAAAGGCGGAGAAATGAAAAGCCTGAAAATTGATATACCAATGCAATTTTACGGTAAGGCAGAAGTTATTGCCTTTACTCAGTTTATTACTGGCAAGGTCGTGGACTATTTCCCGAATTACATTGATTTGGAAGTAAATATTTCTTCGACTGATGGTCCTGAAGCTCTAATTGTAAGAAATGCAGGGCAGGACAAGCCGGATACTCATATTTATCAATAAAAAAGGGAGCTGACCCATCTGTGCTCAGGCACAAATGGAACAGCTCCTTTTTTATTGGCTGTTTTCGCATAGATTGTTTTCTTAAAGTTCTTGCAAAAATTGAGGGTATTGTAAAAGATGTTTATTGTGAAAAGCAACAAAGTTTAAGGAAAGAGCCTTTTTATTTTGTTTTGCCGTTTTTCATTTAGGTAATTTAATTTAGAGCTTGAATACATCTGAGAAGTTTACTATCCTCGAGATATCGGCGGTAATCTGGAATATATCGGCGGGAAACTTTAAGATATCGGCGGTGACAAGGAATAACGCTGGATACCCCGAATTAATCGGCGCCAATCCCCAATTTATCAGCGGCAACTCAGAAGAAATCCGCTCAGCTCTAATCATAAACGTTAAGTTCAACAGCAACGCTGACAATTCTCTTCAAAGAATACAATATCAAATGAAAAGGACATGGGGACGACAAACATAAAGCAAGGCAGATAATTATCCTAAAAAACATAGGGCCAATTCAATTGCTGTGGAGGATAAAAAATAAATAGAAAGAATTTTACTTATAAATAGACTTAAAATTGCGACTATTCTTCATTATTTGAAGGCTTTCATTTTATAAGTTAAAATATAAATTGTAAACGTTTTAGTTTAAGAGGAGGCGTATTCAAATGGTATTACCTTACAAACATGAACCTTTCACTAACTTTTCAGACGAGTCTAACAGGAAAGCGTTTGAAGAAGGATTGGAAACTGTAAAATCCTACTTAGGCAAGGATTACAACCTGGTTGTCGGCGGAGAGCGCATCTCTACGGACGAAAAGATCGTTTCTATTAATCCTGCAAATAAAGATGAAGTAATCGGCCGCGTCTCTAAAGCCAACAAGGAAATTGCCGAAAAAGCAATGAAAGCTGCTGACGAGGCATTCAATACATGGCGCAAATCAAAGCCCGAAGTTCGTGCGGACATTCTTTTCCGTGCTGCAGCGATTGTGCGCCGCAGAAAACACGAATTCTCTGCTATTCTTGTAAAAGAAGCAGGCAAGCCATGGAATGAGGCTGATGCAGATACAGCTGAAGCAATTGATTTCATGGAATACTATGCTCGCCAAATGTTGAAAATAAAAGACGGTCATCCTGTTGAAAGCCGTCCTGGCGAATACAACCGTTATGGCTACATTCCAATGGGAATCGGAATCGTTATTTCTCCATGGAACTTTGCTTTTGCGATCATGGCCGGAACAACAGTTGCTGCTCTTGTAACAGGAAACACCGTACTATTAAAACCGGCATCTTCAACTCCGGTTGTTGCTGCAAAATTCGTAGAAGTGCTTGAAGAAGCAGGTCTTCCAAAAGGCGTCTTAAACTATGTACCTGGAAGCGGCGCAGAAGTGGGCGATTATCTGGTAGACCATCCTCGCACACGCTTCATTTCCTTTACTGGTTCACGTGATGTAGGTACACGCATCTACGAACGTGCTGCAAAAGTGCAGGAAGGACAGCTTTGGCTGAAGCGCGTTATTGTCGAAATGGGCGGTAAAGATACGATTGTAGTAGATAAAGAGGCTGACCTTGAGTTAGCAGCACAGTCCATTGTGAAATCTGCTTTCGGATTCTCCGGACAAAAATGCTCTGCTTGTTCCCGTGCGGTTGTATTGGAAGAAGTATACGATCAAGTTCTTGATAGAGTAGTAGAATTAACGAAAGAGCTGACTGTTGGTGAAACAACAGATCAATCCACGTTCATGGGTCCTGTAATCGACCAGGCTGCGTACGACAAAATCATGGAATACATTGAAATCGGCAAAGGAGAAGGACGCCTTCTTGCAGGCGGAGAAGGAGACGACTCTAAAGGTTTCTTCATCCAGCCGACTGTTATTGCTGACGTAGATCCGCAAGCCCGCATTATGCAGGAAGAAATCTTCGGACCTGTTGTAGCGATTGCGAAAGCAAAAGACTTTGATCATGCAATCGAAATTGCCAACAACACAGAATACGGATTAACTGGCGCTGTTATTTCGAATAACCGCGAACATATCGAACAGGCTCGCGAAGATTTCCAAGTCGGAAACCTTTACTTCAACCGCGGCTGTACAGGTGCCATCGTTGGATACCAGCCATTTGGAGGATTCAACATGTCCGGTACAGATTCCAAAGCGGGCGGACCAGATTACCTTGTGCTTCATATGCAAGCAAAAACAACTTCTGAACAGCTTTAATAGATGGAAAAAACGGTCTCCGTGGGGCAATGTCATTAAGTTAAGCCCAGAGACACCACCGGGAATAAAATGGAATCAGAAACGGCATGGGAAAAAGCCCTGTGCCGTTTGTTTTTTTGTGCAAGCAAGGAAAAAGCGTACAGCAAACAAAGCGGATGGAATATCCGCTTAAAAAATGTTCATGGGAACCAATTATGCTACTCTGTAGACGAAGCTACCGTTATATTCAGAGATGCGTGAGGAAGTTTCCCCCTATTCAGGTAGTGCTTTCTCATTTTATTAAAGACGAATAAGTGGCTTATAAAATGGAGACGATCTGTTCTGTGGCGTGTGTGAAAAGGGTGTTTCGCCCGTCAAAAGGAGGCCAAGATGAACGAAACAGCAAAGCTTCAGTTATTTGAGAACTTAAAGCCTGAGTTAACATCGTTCTGTTACAGAATGCTAGGATCCATCGATGAGCAGACGATGCTGTTCAGGAAACATTTATTCGTGTTTGGCAAAGTTGGCATTCATTCAGGCAGGATTCCTCATTCAAAACATGGGTTTATCGTATTGCATCAAACTTATGCCTGGACAAGCTAAGACAAGCGAAACTCCGCACTCGTCCCGTTGACTTTTCCGATCCCGCGACATCTATTATCGCACCCAGCGAAACGTTGCCTGACTCATCCTGGGTCTGGCCTGCTCCCGCCTTTTCGGAAAATTCCGTAAGATATCCTCATTCGCAAAGATACGCTTCAACTGTGTTTTATAACGCTCTTGCAAACCTTGCCTCCACGTCAACGTGCTGTTCTCCTTTTGAAGGACGTATTCGAGTGGTCATCTAAGCAGATTGCAGAAACGTTAAGAATGTCGCCGGCAGCCGTTAACAGCGCGCCTTGCAAAAGGCCAGAAAGACGATGGATCGTTCGAAACATCGTTCTGAAGAATATAGCTTGATGGATCTCGAGCCCGATCAAGAATTGCTCTCACGGTAAGTGGAAGCGTTTGAACAATTTGATATCAATGCGCTGGTAGCTTTGTTTCATGAGGAAGGCCGTCTGTCAATGCCGCCTTTTGCAATGTGGGTACGCGGCAAAGACGATTTGTTCAAGTTTTTTGCGCTTACACGCTGGCATTGTGAGGGCTCCCGGTTTTTGCCGATTACGGCGAATGGGGGTTAACCTGCTTTCGCACAGTATGTGCCAAGCGGTGAAGACTCCTACTTGGTACCCTGGGGTATTCACATTATTGAAATAAAGGACAAGCAAATATACCACTTCCAAAATTTCATTAATACAAAATTATTTTCCCGGTTTGGGCTTCCTGCACAAATACACCGATGAATATCGTAATCTAATTTCGTCTAAATAAATGAGAAACAAAATTACGATTATCAAAGATAGAAAGGACGATAGTTCATGCGTAAAATCATTCTATTCATTCACAGTACTTTTAATGGAGTTGTCACTGGCGACCCAAGCGAGGACAAAACCAACTGGGCGGTCTGGAGAAATAGCGCTGGCATTGAGGAAGGTTCTCAGTATCTATTAAATATTTTCGAGACAGCTGATACCATTTTGCTTGGCCGCGGAACCTACGAAGACCTCTCTAGAAAGTGGCCGACTAGTCGAGGGTCCAAACGGGACGATGGAGGTTCAAGCCTGGGTGATAAGATAAACAACGCCCACAAACTAGTTGTAACAAGCGCCCGCCCGCTCGACAAGCTAAAATGGGGAGAATTTGAAGCTCCAAAACAATTGACCGGCAGTAATATAGAAGAGCAAATTATGGACTTAAAAAATGGTGACGGTGGCGACATTGTTATTTTCGGTAGTCCAACGCTCGTGCGAACACTTGCAAATGCAAATCTTATTGACGAATATCAGATAGTCATGCACCCGGTTGTGGTCAACGGAGGTGAGCATTTGTTTGACAATCTTAAGGAGCAGAAGGAATTCCATCTCGTGGACGTCAAAACACTTAAGGTGGGTTCTCTCTTGGTAACCTACAGACCCGCTAAAGCTTAGCTCAACCGGGCAGATCATTACTGTCAACACAAAAACAGCTACCCAGTTGATAAAGTGCAATGGACCGTCTGTTAACACAGCACGCCGACAGGCAGCTCACCTTGACTACCTACGAAGGAACTTTTGATCAAAAACACGAACATACGCCCAGTGAGTGATCGCGCATGCTTTGAAAAAGATTGATGTTATGTTGTCGCAAGCTTTAGCCTTTAGGCATAGTCGTATCCAAAATGGCTAGGAAGCACATATAGATAACCCTTCAACGTGTTCAACTAATGATTCGGGGATGGTTTTGGCACTATATAGGTCGAAGACGTCCTGCCAAGTTTTAATGGTTCGCATGTAATCTCTCCTTAAAAAATGACCCCCTCGAAAAGCTCCGTAGGGAGGCCGTTATTTGTTGGGGAAGGTGTTCGGGGGTAACGGGATTCAATAGCCATGCATTTGGCTTAAAAACCCGTGCATCCCTGCAGCACCTTTCAAAAATCATATGATAAAGCGCTTCTAATCTTGAACAAGTTCTTTTTTTAATTCAAAACAGATGAAAAGTGAATGGAAAATCCTCTATAAAGGTCCCAAAACCCATACTCAGATAAGTACTATTGGAAACTTTTTAATCTCTAAACTTCCATAAAATTCATAAAAGCTAAGATTGGACCGTCGGGATTGCCCTTCGCTCACTTGCGGGAGAAGGAGCACTTTTTACAGGTACCGCCTGTGTCGGTCTTGCCATCTCTGTTTGCAATGTTTTAATGCCAAGTGTTATCAAACAAAAATTCCCAATGCAGGTCGGCGTCATGACAGGTGTTTATTTTGTTTCTATGAATCTATGCGGAGCCGTTGCTTCAGGCATGAGCGTCCCGATCGGCAACCATTTTGGCCTCGGATGGCACGGGGCACTTGGAATTTGGGGAGTGCTCGCATTCGTTTCGATGCTTTTATGGCTTCCGCAAATGAAAAACCGGAACAAGCAGCCGGCAGCCGTTGTACCAGTAGCCTCTGAGACTGTTAGCCTGTGGAGATCACCGCTCGCATGGCAAATCACACTGTTCATGGGACTGCAATCAATGATGTTTTACATTATAGTGGCTTGGCTTCCTGAGATTCTTGAACAAAGAGGACTCAGCTCCGGACAGGCTGGCTGGACGCTTTCTCTTGTCCAATTTTCACTATTGCCATTTACCTTTGTTGTTCCCATCCCCGCAGGACGCATGAAGAGCCAGACATGGCTTGTAGCGATAACAGGCATTCTGTTTTTAGGAGGAACATCCGGATTATTATTCGGAAGCACATCACTTGCTCCGATTTGGGTGATGATGATTTGAATAGCGGGGGGATCAGCCTTCAGCTTAGCCATGATGTTCTTTGGACTCCGGACAAATAATGGCCAGCAGGCTGCAGAACTTTCCGAAATGGCGCAATCGATCGGATATCTTTTAGCCTCCATCGGCCCAACTCTTTTCGGCTTTCTGCATAGAACAGGGGGCTGGTCAGTGCCGCTTGGTTTACTTATCGCCATTTCTCTCTTGATTCTAATCTTCGGCCTCGGAGCAGGAAAGAACCGAAAAGTCACTAGCCGTATCAAATAGGGGAAGCTCCCCTTTATAAATTTAATAGAAAAAACACTCGAAAGAGCATCAGAAAATGATGCTCTTTTTACATAATGGAATGAGCGTGCAGGACAGTTTAAGCCTAGTGTTGAATTAAAATCTGAAGAGTCCTAATTAGAGGTGAATCAATGTCGAAATCAAAATCGGTCGGGATGGGTTTGGGGGCATTAACCGTTATTGTGGGGTTAGGGTATGGGCTTGTTTTTGCACTTGGCAGGTCTTTAGGGAAAGCACTCAGTTCTTCTATTGATAATTCAGCAGCTGATACGCTTCCTTTAGCCATATTTTTCAGCCTGATCACAGCTGGTTTAATAACCGGAGCAGGCTCATATGGATTAAGCGGAAATGGAGGGCGTAAAGTTTACTTTGCCTTCTGTGTGCTGGTGGGGGTATGCTTTCTAGTATCGTTTCTTATTTTAATCGGATCCTTAGGGGAACTATATGAAGGATTGATTTTGTGCCTTAGCATACTGTATTTTTTGCTGGGGTATTTAGTAGTCAAGAAGTTATGAAATAAGTAACGTGAAGGTACTTATATTTTGAAAGTATAGAGGAACTTAGTTGAATTACTATGAAAAAAGGCAGTCAGCGTTTCTTAATCTTGCAGGAACGCTTTTTGTGTTTTAATTCTGTCCAGGATTAAAAAATGCCTGTCACGAAAAAAAGTGGAAATACCATGCTGATCCTCATTTCATTATGTAAGCCGGAAATGGGCTATTATCTCCTATCAGCGGTGCATGAATGGTTAAACAAACGTTTAATTACCTGAGTTAAAACAAAAAAGGGAGCTTTCACAAGAGAAAACTCCTTAATTTTCTAAAGGAAACGATATCATAAATCGTGTTCCTTTATTTCTGGTACTTTCCACTTCTACCGTTCCTTCATGGCTTTCGATAATTTTGTAGCTGACCATCAGACCCAGGCCGTTTCCGGTTTCTTTTGTCGTATAAAAAGGTTCGCCCAGTCTTCTAAGCTGGTCTTCACTCATGCCGATGCCGTTATCCTGGATAGTGATGCAGACCTTGTTATTCTCTTTTTTCAAAAGAATATCAATCACTCCTCCAAGAGGCAGAGACTCCATGGAATTTTTAATCAGGTTCAAAAAGACTTGAGTAAGCTGATTTTTTTCCCCGAAAATAATCGCCTCATTCACTGTTCGATGGTACGACAGAACAATATCCGTATTAGCAGCTTCTGTCCGTAAGAGATGGATAGCCCCTTCAACGAGGTCAACCACGCAGCAATCAGTAAAGTAAACGGCATGCGCTCTTGAAAAAACCATCAATTCACTCACAATAAAGTTAATTCGTTCAATCTCCTCAAGGATTGTTTTGGAATAGAGGAGCTTCTTATCATCTGAAAAATGGCTGAAAATCTGCATAAAGCCTTTAATAGTTGTAAGAGGATTGCGGATTTCATGAGCCAGTCCCGCAGCCATCTCTCCGACAAGGGAAAGCTTTTCAGATTTTAACAGAGCTTCTTCAGCGTGCTTTTTATCAGTAATGTCATGCTGGATGGATATGTGCTGATAGGTTTTTCCGTTCCCATCAAGAAAAGGAACAATCGTCGTATCAACCCAATAAAAACTGCCGTCCTTCGCCCGATTGCAGATTTCTCCTTTCCAGACCCTTCCCTCTTTAATGGCCTGCCTGATTTGCTGGAAAAATTCAAATTTATGATAGCCGGAATTCAGCAGGTTATGATGGTTTTGTCCGATGAGTTCGCTTTGTGTGTATTGGGTGATTTCAGCAAATTTATCATTTGCATAGCGGATGTTGTCATTTTTATCAGTAATCGCAAAGATTGTAGCTTCTTTTAAAGCGCTTTTAAAGTCCCGCAGCTCCTGAAGTGTAATTTTTTCTTCTTCATATAAAGCCCTTAGGCGATTGGCAATCTGATTTTCTTTTTTGTGCTTGCTTAAGGAAAGAGTGGCGCTGTTCGTAATTCTATCCGTTACTTTTACAGCATGAAGAAAAGTCTTAGGGGCTAGGGAAAGTTGTAATGTTTCCTCTTCAAGAAAGTCCATAACAGAAGATTTCAGATGAAAAACGTATTGAATAAAAGCCTGAAGCGGAATCTTATAGGCAGCCATTTCTTTTCCGAAAAGCCCTGCAAGCTTGGCCGATGCATCTGCTTGATCTTCAGACATTAGTGCATCTCCGATATATTGTAAAAGGAGTGTGCTCCCATATAAACATTCGGAAAAATACAACTCGCAGCGATAATCCTGTAAGAGCCTATGAGCGAGTTGAGGGGTCTGAAGTTGCAGCTTTTCACCCAATCGCTTAAGTTCTTTTTCCATACTTTCCTCCTGAGTGTTAAAAATAGACATTATGAACTACCTACTATTTAGACAGAGAGCAGGAATATCCTCTTTATTTCTAATATTCGGTTAATTAAAGTTATCATTTTGTTCGTTTAAGTTGACAATGAACCGTCTTTTTCAAAAAAATGTAAAAACAGATCGTAACCCATGGAAAAGCAAGGAATCCTCCGCTCCCAAGCCTTGCGCTCACAGTCTTCATTTTGGTATCATCAGAGTATTGTCTTAGTACGAATCTTTACGGAGGTGAAGTGATTATGTCACGCATATCAAATGAACAGGTAAAACACGTTGCACACCTTGCACGTCTTGCGATTACAGAGGATGAAGCTCAAATGTTCACGAAGCAGCTGGATGCGATCATCGGGTTCGCTGAGCAATTAAATGAACTCGACACGGAGAATGTTGAACCAACGTCTCATGTTTTGGATATGAAAAATGTTATGAGAGATGATGTACCTGCAAAAGGGCTGCCAGTCGAGGACGTTTTGAAAAACGCACCTGATAAAAAGGACGGCTATGTACGCGTACCAACCATTCTCGAATAAGGGAGGGAAAAAGAGATGTCTTTATTTGATCATAAGATTTCCGAATTAAAATCACTACTACATAAAAAAGAGATTTCTGTTACAGACTTAGTCTCTGAATCTTACAATAGAATTCAAGAGGTTGACGGCAAGGTTCAGGCGTTCCTTACACTCGATGAGGAAAAAGCCCGTTCTTACGCGAAGGAGCTTGATGAAGCACTAAGCAGCCGCTCTGACTTCGGACTGCTTTACGGTATGCCGATCGGTGTGAAGGATAACATCGTAACGAAAGGACTCCGCACAACGGCAGCCAGTAAAATTCTTGAAAACTTCGACCCGATCTATGATGCGACGGTGGTTAACAAGCTGAAAGCAGCAGAATCCGTTACAATCGGGAAGCTGAACATGGACGAGTTCGCGATGGGTTCTTCCAATGAAAACTCCAGCTTCCAAGTGACAAGAAACCCATGGAACCTCGACACTGTACCGGGCGGATCAAGCGGCGGTTCAGCAGCTTCTGTAGCAGCTGGAGAAGTTCCGTTTTCACTCGGATCTGACACAGGCGGATCCATTCGCCAGCCGGCAGCATTCTGCGGCGTTGTCGGATTAAAACCGACTTATGGCCGTGTATCCCGTTTTGGACTCATTGCATTTGCGTCTTCTCTGGACCAAATCGGACCAATCACTCGTACAGTTGAAGACAATGCCTTTTTGCTTCAGGCTATTTCCGGTACTGACGAAATGGATTCCACTTCCGCAAATGTGGACGTGCCTGATTTCCTTTCGTCCCTTACAGGTGATGTAAAAGGCTTGAAAATTGCTGTTCCGAAAGAATATCTGGGAGAAGGTGTTGGCGAAGAAGCGAAGAATGCTGTCCTTGAAGCATTGAAAGTGCTCGAAGGTCTTGGTGCAACATGGGAAGAAGTATCTCTTCCGCATTCCAAGTACGCTCTTGCAACCTATTACCTGCTGAGCTCTTCTGAAGCATCATCCAACCTTTCCCGTTTCGATGGAATCCGCTACGGCTACCGTACAGACAACGCGGAATCCTTATTGGACCTGTACAAGCAAACACGTTCTGAAGGCTTCGGAAACGAAGTGAAACGCAGAATTATGCTTGGTACGTTCTCTCTAAGCTCAGGCTATTACGATGCTTATTACAAAAAAGCGCAAAAAGTCCGTACTTTGATTAAAAAGGACTTTGAAGACGTTTTTGAAAAATATGATGTCATTATTGGACCGACAACTCCAACTCCAGCCTTTAAAATTGGCGAAAAAATCGATGATCCGCTAACGATGTATGCAAATGATATTCTGACGATACCTGTGAACCTTGCTGGAGTACCTGGAATTTCGGTTCCATGCGGACTTTCCAACGAACTTCCTTTAGGTCTTCAAATCATCGGAAAGCATTTTGACGAAGGTACCGTTTACCGAGTAGCACATGCATTTGAACAGGCAACAGAACATCATAAAGCAAAACCGGAACTGTAAGGGGTGAGATAAATGAATTTTGAAACGGTTATTGGACTTGAAGTCCATGTAGAGCTGAAAACAAACTCAAAAATTTTCTCCGCTTCACCGAACCATTTCGGAGCGGAGCCGAACACAAATACATCTGTCATCGACCTTGGCTATCCAGGTGTTTTGCCTGTATTGAACAGGGAAGCTGTTGACTTTGCGATGAAGGCTGCGATGGCACTAAACTGTGAAATCGCGACAGATACTAAATTTGACCGCAAAAACTACTTTTATCCTGATAATCCGAAGGCTTACCAAATCTCTCAATTTGATAAGCCGATCGGGGAGCATGGTTGGATCGAAATTGAAGTAGAAGGCAAAAAGAAAAAAATCGGCATTACCCGTCTTCACCTTGAAGAGGATGCAGGCAAACTGAATCATACAGGCGACGGATACTCCCTAGTTGATTACAACAGACAGGGTACTCCGCTTGTGGAGATCGTTTCAGAGCCGGATATCCGCACACCTGCAGAAGCTTATGCTTACCTTGAAAAGCTGAAAAGCATCATCCAATATACAGGCGTTTCTGACTGCAAAATGGAAGAGGGATCCCTTCGCTGTGATGCCAATATTTCCTTGCGCCCAGTAGGACAAGAGCATTTCGGAACAAAAGCTGAGCTAAAGAACCTGAACTCCTTCAACTTCGTCCGCAAAGGCCTTGAGCATGAAGAAAAACGCCAGGCTGAAGTATTGCTTTCAGGCGGAATCATTGAGCAGGAAACACGCCGCTTTGATGAATCAACAGGCAAAACCATTTTGATGCGTGTGAAAGAAGGCAGTGACGATTACCGTTATTTCCCTGAGCCGGATCTATTGGATCTTTATATTGATGAAGACTGGAAAGCCCGCGTGCGCGCAGAAATTCCTGAGCTTCCGGATGAAAGAAAAGCCCGTTATGTATCAGAGCTTGGACTTCCTGCCTATGATGCAATGGTACTTACACTCACAAAGGAAATGTCTGATTTCTTCGAAGCAGCCGTTGAAAAGGGTGCTGACGCAAAGCAAGCCTCCAACTGGCTGATGGGTGAAGTATCTGCTTACCTGAATTCAGAACAGAAGGAGCTTGCTGATGTAGCCTTAACTCCTGAAGGACTTGCCGGAATGATCAATCTGATCGAAAAAGGGACAATCTCTTCTAAGATTGCGAAAAAAGTCTTCAAAGAATTGATCGAAAACGGCGGAAACGCTGAGCAAATCGTCAAAGACAAGGGACTTGTCCAAATCTCTGACGAAGGCTCTCTTCGTACGATGGTGACAGATGCCCTTGATTCAAACCCTCAATCCATCGAAGATTTCAAAAACGGAAAAGACCGTGCAATCGGCTTCCTCGTTGGACAAATCATGAAAGCCTCCAAAGGTCAGGCAAACCCGCCGATGGTGAATAAGATTTTGATGGAAGAAATTAATAAGAGATAAGATGGAATGCCGGGGATGAGTCCCCGGCATTTTTATTTGGAGAATTATAGACAAATCAGGCTCTGGCTCTTGCACCAATACATAAAGTATAATAATAAATATAGTAAAATTTACCATAAATCATGTAATCTGAAAAATAAAACGGGGGCACATACTTTTGTTTAAATCATTAGTAAGCTTTCTAGGTTTACTGGTTATAGTTTTAGGAATTTCTGGCTGCGGTACAACTCATAAGGCAGAGAGCAACACTGCGGCTCCCTCGATGCCTGATGATCAAACAATTGGCACTGTCACCTCCAAGGAGCAGGGAGAGTTAACAGTGGATTATTCCGAATGGTATTACAGAGGCATTGATGGACCAATTGCAGGGACTGGACATTCGGTAAAGCTGCCGTTGGCCGATTCAGTCACTGCGACAAATAAGACGGGGAAGAAAGTGGCCCTGAAGGATATCAAGATTGGCCAAAAGCTCTCTCTCGTGCCAGCCGTTCAGGATCAGACAAAATGGAAAGCAAGCAAAGTCACTCTTTTACCCATGACCAAAAAGGAAATTTGGCATGACTTCCTTGCAGAAGGAACTACTTCTTTTCAAACGAGTGTCTTTTTTGAGGAGGGTAAACCGATCGGCAAATACGACATGGAAAACCTTCTTGATAAAGATAATCCCAGTCCGTTTGCAAATGGAGGAATTAGCTGGGTACACTATGAACCCGATTATGTTGTTGATGTGAAGAAGGAATTAAAAATCAGCAAAATGCCTGTGATTCTGATTTTTAACCAAGAAAAAGAAGTATTCAGGACTTACAAAAAAGAAGAAGCGGAAAAATATTTGAATGAGCATTAAGAGCCGAAGACTATCTGTCTTTGGTTTTTGTAATTGGTTATAGTAAAGGTAAATGGCTAAAATAATAAGAAACTGAATGGCCGAGGGGGCAGTGATCGTGGAGAAAAGAAGACCTGTTATCGGAATAACAAGTTCAAAAGTGCTGCATAACAAATTGCCGAGTGTTCATTTGAATGCAAGATATTATGAATCGATAGAGGAAGCAGGCGGTACCCCGGTTGTCATCCCTATTGGCGATGACGAAATGGCAGAAGCTTGGGCAGCGCTCTGCGACGGGATTTTGCTTAGCGGAGGGGAAGATATTGATCCGAGTGGATACGGAGAACAGCTTCATCCTCTAACAGGAGCTACTTCTAAGGAAAGGGACGAAACAGAGCTGGCTCTTATCCGAATGGCTAAAGAAAAAAAGATTCCATTACTGGCGATTTGCAGGGGAGCTCAGCTATTAAATGTGGCACTTGGCGGAACGCTGATTCAGGATATTGGAAGCGAAATTAAAGGATCCCTGGAGCATAAACAAATCAAGCCCCGTCCTGAGCCTTCTCATAAAGTTAAGCTTTTAGAAGGCAGCAGACTTTATGAAATCCTTGACGGACCTGATATAGAGGTAAACAGCATGCATCATCAAACCATTGGAAAGCTTGGAGAAGGAATGAAGGCTGTAGGCACTGCGCCCGACAGCATCTCTGAAGCATTCGAAGTAACAGATCCTGATTGGAAGGTGCTTGCAGTACAATGGCATCCGGAGGAAATGGCTTCGGCAGATGAAAGAATGAGGCGGCTGTTTGAGGCTTTTATTGAGGACTGTCGCTGAAATTTTGGATTGAAAAATAAATGAATTATCGAAATTTTTCTAAGGTACTGGAATATTGTTAAATGCCGTTCTTAATAATCGGACGGCACTGAAATATCAGAGGCGATTCTATTATTATTAAGGGAAGAGAGCAGTATATCGGAGTAAGAACCCATTATATCAGCGGTCAGTCCAGAAATATCGGCGGATCAGTCCAATATATCAGCGCTAAGTCGAGAAATATCAGTGGATCAGTCCAATATATCAGCGCTAAGTCGAGAAATATCGGCGGATCAGTCCAATATATCAGCGCTAAGTCGAGAAATATCAGTGGAACCCCCTTTAAAGAATGGACAAATCAATAATAGCTTTTTTAAGGAGCAATCGATAGAAGTTGCTTCTTTTATTTTGCCATTACTGGAGGGGGAAGACAAAAGACTTAATTTCTCTTTTTTATGATTTTTTCTTGTTAATATACCCCCTATAGGTATATTATTTAAAATAAGCAAACATAAAAGTTAGAGGAGTGTTCTAATGAAAAGACAGCTAATGTTTCTTGGTGCAGCAGCAGTCATTGCTTTAAGCGGATGCGGAAATGAAGCAACCCATAAAATGGGATCTGATCATCAATCAATGGATCACAGCATGCACTCGAGTTCTGGTGAATTGCCAAAAGGGCTAAAGGAAGCCGAAAATCCCACTTTTAAAGTTGGCAGTGAGGCCATAATGAAGGCCGATCATATGGAAGGCATGAAAGGGGCGAAAGCAACGATTGCAGGCGCATACAGTACAACAGCTTATGCTGTAACCTATACACCGGCAACGGGCGGAGAAAAAGTCACCAATCATAAATGGGTGATTCAAGAGGAAATAAAGGATGCAGGGGATCAGCCACTAAAACCAGGCGCAGAAGTGATGTTAGAGGCTGACCATATGAAAGGGATGAAGGGAGCAACTGCTAAAATTGACTCAGCCGAGAAGACGACTGTTTACATGGTGGACTACACGCCTTCTGAAGGGGGAGGAAAAGTGAAAAATCATAAATGGGTTACGGAAAGTGAGCTTTCAAAAGAGTAAATGTATCAGATTTAGAAAGCCAGCTCTCCTCTTTTTAAGTGAAAGCCCATCCTCTTGGCATAATACCACCCTAAGAGGCAAAACATACTTGTATCTAGTTTTACAGGAAGTGATTAAAGGGTAACTTATAGTTGCTGAGAAACTTAAAAGGAGGAGCTGGGTTTGATAGGAGCTGTGCTGACACTTGCTGTCTCATTTTTTGCTGTAATGAATCCTCTTGGAAATATTCCAATCTTTATCTCGCTGACAAGCGGCTATACAGACCAGAGCAGAAGGAATACGGCAAGAAAAGCAGCGGTCGTGTCGTTTATCATTCTGACCGTTTTCCTGATCCTCGGAAATCTGATCTTTTCTGTCTTCGGCATTACCATTCATGCCTTTCGAGTTGCAGGAGGTATTCTGATCTTTGGAATCGCGTTCAATCTCCTTCATGCAAAGCCGTCAAAGGCCCAAAGTCCGCATGGGGATGAAAAGATGGAGGCAGAAGTGAAGGATGATATCTCGATCACACCGCTTGCTATTCCCATTATGGCTGGACCCGGTACCATTGCCACTGTTATGGCTCGGACATCAGAACATCACGTTGTGAACCTGCTTGGGGTTCTGATAAGCTACACTGTCATACTCGTTGCAACCTATTTTCTCTTTGCTTACTCAACCCCGATTATTAATAAAATCGGCAAAAATGGCCTGAATGTTGTTTCAAGACTGATGGGTTTAATTCTTGCGGTTATGGCGATTCAAATGATTGCAGACGGCGCACATGGGTTGTTTCCGAATCTTTAATAGATGAATGCAGAGCGAAAAGCCCAGACACGAAACTGTCTGGGCTTTTCTATTGATGGCTATTATTTTAAATAGCATCTCCTAACATAGACCGTTTTTGAAGATTCTCAGAAAGCAGGCTGTAGGCGAAAACTTTCTTTTTTACTTGTTTGACGACATCTACATGATCGCTGTAGCTGTAGACAAATAAGCGGACATCCTTTTTGCCTCTCTTTGTCTCAATCACGATCGGGGTTCCGCCGTTTTTTGGATGAAGATAAAATTCTTGGTTACCCGGATGGACATAATATTTCTCTATAAAAATCGCTTCATTAAAATCATGGATCACCTGAAGTTTTTCTTCCTCTGCTAAGTCTTTTCCATTGATCGTTAAGGCAGCGTCTGAGTCGCTAAGCTTTGAATGCAGTTCAAATTTGCTGACAAGCCATTCGACAACAGGTGTTGGAAGACATGTCATAAAAATTTTAACAGCACTGACAAGAATGATGGCAAGCACAACTAGCCATGTCATGTATCATCATCTCCGTTATGTTTTCAATAAGTAGTAGTTGGACATCCTTATTTTAACATAGAACGGAAAGCTGTTTTTTGTCCATTATGTGAAAGTTGATTATAGATTTCGGAAAGCACTCTTTGCATCTACTTTGTTTTTCGTGATCTTATTATCATACAGCCATTGAGAGACATTGTTCCAGGTTTCTTCTTCCTGGTAACCGAATGGCTTTCCTTTTTCCTCCATCAGAGGGAGCAGAATCTTTAAGCTTTTCGTTTCCACTTCTTTATCAAGCGGAGAGGATTCTTCCTCGTGATTCATTAATATCGAAAGGCCTTCTTCAGGATGTTTCTCCACATACTGCTGGCCTTTTGTCATGGCAGCCATGACCTTCTTGTAAACCTGCGGCTTTTCTTTTAATGACCTCTCGCTTGCCGCAAGAACGAGTTCATAATAATCCGGGACGCCATATTTTGTTGGATCAAGTGTGCGAACGGGATGATGTTCTTTATCCAAAAGCAGTTTTTCATGATTGATAAAGCCGCCCATCAAGGAATCGATCTTGTTCGTAACCATGGATGGGATCAGATTGAAGCCGATATCTGTCATCATTACCTTATCGGGATTGCCGCCGTCGGCTTTTACCATTGTACGAACTAAAGCTTCATCCAATGGACTGGAAGGATAACCAACTGATTTTCCTTCGAGATCCTTAGGTGAGTGAATGTTCCCGTTTTTCGGAACCATCAATTGATTCAGCGGATGGCGGACGATGGCAGCAAAGGATTGAACGGGAATGCCTTCACTTCTCGCCATAAGGATTTCAGGCTGATAGCTAAGGGCCATATCAATCTGATTGGACGCTGTCATTTTGAGGGGATCATTCGTATTTGCCGGCATTTTGAACTCGACATCAAGCCCCTGCTCCTTGAAGTAGCCTTTTTGTTCAGCTGTATAAAGAAAAGAGTGAACAGCATTCGGATACCAATCTAGCATCAGGGTAATCTTTTGCAGGTGATCGGAGCCTTTTCCGGAAGCACTTCCGTTTGGGCCTGAACTGCATCCTCCTAAAATAAGCACGAATATGCCAAATAGAATTAATAACGATTTTTTCATCTCAACTCTTCCTTCCAAAAATGTATTTAAACCGGCCACTCTTCTCCTTTGTAAACCATGTCCCAGAAGAGGAATTCAAGTTTTGAAGAGGTGAGGAATTGCTCTTCTAAGATAGCTAGATCCTTCTCGCTTTTCCTTTCAGTCAGCTTGTCCAGCAAATCAATCAGCCAGACAGCGAGGGAACCAAATTCTTCTGAAGCATACATGGTGACCCACTTACCGTAGAAAGGATGCTCGCTTGAGCCTGGGTACTCTGCTTTAAGCATTTTTCCGATTTCCCAGTAGCTCCACATGCATGGCAATAAAGCAGAAATCAATTCCTCCAGGGAGCCGCTCTGGGCTGCGCTCAGCATGTATCGCGTATAAGCAAGATTGAGCGGAGCGGGTTTGACTGCCTCCAGCTGTTCTTTTGTAATGCCGAACTGTTCTGCATATTGGCGGTGCAAATCCATTTCTTCATGCAGAGTATCATTCAGAATCTTTGCAAATGCGGCCATTGTTTCGATATCCTTTGCTTTTGCAGCACCGAGCGCAAACATCTTTGCGTAATCAATTAAAAAGACATAATCCTGCTTCATGTAGCGGATGAACGATTCCTTAGGAAGATCTCCTTTTCCGATTCCCGTTACAAACGGATGCTGATGGGTTTTTAGCCAAATGCCTTCTGCTTTTTGATAAAGCCTTCGTGAAAATGTCATTCGATCTCCTCCAATGGAAAGTTTTCCTGCACAAAAAACCCGCTCTTCTCCGGAGAAGTAAGCGGGTTCGTATAACAAGCCATAGGTAAACAATACAATCAAAAGGCTGGATAGTCGGCCGCTTTCCTCCGCTGGTATAATCCAGTTCAGGTTCAAAGGGTTTAGAACGATGGTTCAATCTCAGCCCATGACAAGGCACCCCTAGCAGAAATAAAATATTCGGTTATGTACTGATGGTAACCATTATTGGATAAATAGTAAAGGGGAAAAAGTGTAGGGCTATTTCCGAAAGGGTATGAAATAAGTCGATAAATACCTAGGAGGAAACCATGGCCAGAAAAGCGATTATTGGCATTACCGGATCTGCTAATGGGATTTAATTGAAACCAATCAACTCCGGTTATTTGTATTTGCGAATAAAGTCAAAAAAATTAGACACGATATATTTATGGAGATCTACAAAAAAAATCATATTTTGGGTAAAATTTTAAAATTTGTTATTATGATTATGGCAATTTCACTTATTTTATTTATAGTTTATTTTAATTTACAGCCTACAACAGTCCAAACAAATAAGAAACTTAATTTCCCGCATGTGATGCCTTCAAAACGGGTCGTTCTTATAATATTAGACTCTCTTATGGATAAGCCGCTTCAATCTGCTCTAAAGGAAGGAAAAGCACCTGCTTTACAATATTTAATCGATAATGGACGATATTACCCAAGAATGGTGAGCAGCTACCCCACGATGTCAATTACAATTGATAGTACACTCTTAACTGGAACGTATCCTGAAAAACATAAAGTGCCAGCACTTGTTTGGTATGATGAACACGAAAAACGTTTGATCAGTTATGGGAGTGACAAAAAAGAAATTTTGAAATTAGGAGTTAAACAAGTCTTATTTAAAGAGACCTTGTTTCATTTAAATGAACATCATTTGAGTGATCACGTAAAGACAATTCATGAAGAAATAAGTGATAGAGGATTACAATCTGCTTCAATCAATACACTGGTTTTTCGTGGAAACAAAACACAAATGCTCTATGTTCCAAAGTTATTACAGGTATTTCACTTTCTGAATAAAGATGCTTCTGTTAGAGGACCTTCCTATTTTTCCTATGGGATTTTATCTAAATTAAATCCAAATAATAAGTATACCCACTTCTGGCAGGCGTTCGGTTTTAATGATAAATATGCAGCAGAAGAATTGAAATATTTAATCGAACAAAATAGAGTCCCCTCCTTTTCATTGGTGTATTTTCTGGATAATGATAAAAAAGTTCATAAAAATGGAGTGAATGAAACGAAAGGAATTGAAGAGGCTGATAAACGGCTGCAGACCATCTTTAATACTTATGGTTCTTGGGAAAAAGCGTTAAAGGATAACGTTTGGATTGTAATGGGGGATAGCGGCCAAACTTCAATTGGCAGCGATAAGAAAAAGGCCTTAATTGATTTAAGAAGGGTGTTAAAAGAATATAGAATTCATAAAATTAGCGGGCCAATTCAGAAGAAAGATCAAATCGTACTGGGATTAAATGAGCGAATGTCTTTTATTTATCTTCTAGATGAATCGATCAAAGTAGAGTCTATTGTTAAACAACTTCAAAAAGAGAAACGCATTGATAATATTGCTTGGAAGGAAGGGGAGGCAGTTAAGGTTTTATCAGTTGACAAGAAAGGCGTGCTCTCTTATCAGCCAAATGGGAAATTTATTGATCAATACGGACAAAGCTGGAAAATAGAGGGGGATGTTTCTATTTTAGATATTAAGATGAAAAATGGTCACTCTATTATATATGGAAATTATCCAGATGCACTTGCACGCCTTTACAGTTCTTTCTATTCTCACCCAGGAAACTTCTTGGTAGTTAATGTAAAACCTGGATTTGAATTCATTGGGGAAGGAACTCCAATAAATGCAGGGGGAGCAAGCCATGGTTCATTGCATGAACAAGACACATACTTTCCCATGATTGTAACAGGAACGGAGCTTGAACCGGAACACTTAAGAATGGTTGATTTAAAAGATTGGATATTACATATTTTGGATAATTGAACGTTCTAACGGGCAGTGCTCGAATATAAAAAATAGAAGGGGCTATATGAGCTCCTTCTGAATTTTTTAAATATTTTTCATATAAAAATTTATTGAAGCTGGTTATTAGACGCTTGATTATTTTGTTGGGTGTTTTGCTGCATTTGCTGGCCTTGGCAACCCATTCCTGCAACAAGCGGGACAAACTGCTGCATGCTTTGTCCTATGCTTTTTTGGCCCTTAGTCATGCTATAAAAAGCAGCTGCACCGATACCTGCAGCTGCGATCAAAGGCAGCCATATTTGTTGTTTTTCCATGTTTTTCACCCCCTGGTGTTAACGATATAGCCTTTTTAATGTTTGTTTTTCTGCATCGAATTATGTTGGTTGAAACTTTCCAAATAAAATATAGTCTTTTTTAACAGAGAAGCTAGGGCAAAAAAGGGTTCTGAATTGCAAAAACATGCCACCAATAATATCCAAACCTTCAGTAAGAAATTGCAGTTTTTCAAAGTACTTAAAAGGATTGGATGAAGACAAAAAAATTTTCATATGTATAAATCACTAATAAAATTATGGGGTGGCATGATGAAAAATACTCATCAGTCTTCAGTAGGGCCCTTTCTAATGACAAGGTCTCTAAAACCTGAAAATCAGGAAACGCCAATTCAATTCTTGGAAAGAAGTATTGTACCTAATCATTTGTTCTACAAACGCAATCACTTTTCTTATCCAAACCTGCCGTCATCATTTTATTTGTTGCCAATAGGCGGATTTGTAAACGTACCAACCATTTTCTCATTACAAGAAGTTATTTCATTGCCATATAAAACTCTAAAAGTCATATTAGAATGTGCGGGGAACAAGCGAGAATTCTTTAATCCAAAAGTGTTTGGCGAACAATGGGAGAAAGGAGCAATTACAAGGAATATGGAGGGGAGTACCTTTAAGTACCCTGCTGCAAATGACTGGTATAAAACAAGGTGCTAAAGAAGTTGTATTTAAGGGTTATGATTACGGGAAAAGAACTGATTCTGACCAATTGGTGAGTTATACGAGAAGTTTACCGCTCGAAAAAGCACTTCATCCAGATACAATAATTGCTTATGAATATAATGAGAAACCAATCCCTTTTCAACATGGGTATCCTTTAAGATTAAACGTTCCTAAATGGTATGCTATGGCTTCTGTAAAATGGATCAAGGAGATAACAGTCATTGACCAGGAATATAATGGCCCCTTTCAAACAATTGATTATGTCTATTATCCATATAAAGAAACAGATGCTGAGAAATTTTCAGTAACGGTGATGAATGTTAATTCGACCATACAAAAACCATTAAACTTGTTGGATACAGGAATTCATTTAATAAAAGGAATTGCATGGACAGGTATAGGGACTATAACCAAAGTTGAAATAAGTTTAGATGAAGGCTATACTTGGAATTCATGTTCTTTAGAAGTACCTATATGAATGGGTTCAATGGCATTTTAATTGGGAGGTTTTTAGGAAAGGGGAATATACGATTATGGTGCGAGCTTCAAATTCCGAAGGTCATATTCAGCCCACCGAGGCATTTTGGAATAGAAAAGGATATGGTTATAATGCCATAGATTGTATTAAAGTAAAAGTGGAATAAATAAAATCACACTACCCCATTCATCTCCTTTCCATTTCGGAATTTTCTAAAAGGAGAAAAGGATTAGTTAAAATGAATATGGTGAAAGGCTTGCTTACATACGACGGAAAGCCATTTTATAATAGCGAAGGGCTAGGGCAGACTGGAATTAATATCCGATTAGGGAGGCGCCCGGAATTGACTATTCACAATCTCACGCTGCCGGCTGTTTTAAAAAAAGGGTGTTTTCGCAAAGATTGTTGCTAATCGTATGGTCTTAAAACACGTATAAAGATTAGCTTCGGGGCATCTTTTCTTAAAATACGCAGGTGTATTCTTGCTATTATTCACTTAATTGCATGAAAAAACAACAAAGTTTAAGAAAAGAGCCTAAAAAAATAATGAGAAAACAGAAGCACTTTAAACCACTCAGTCTTTTTTTCTGCATGAAATTAATCTATGGCGAGAAGAGCCATGACCAAAAAGGAGAAGTTTGCTGAAATTTCGCAAAAGGGAAACAATCTTTACGAGGAATAAGTGACATCTGCTATCCCATCGATGCCACTTAAAAGATAAGCCGTCGAATGCTGCCAGTTAAGTTTGGCGGACCCTAATCTTAAAGCTCATTTTAACAGGGGAGTTAGTCTGTCTAGAATATTGCTTAACCGCTTGGCATTTTTGGTATACATTTTTTTCGCTGACTCTGACTCAGTCTGAAGAGCAAACAGTTCCTGGTCGGCCTGACATTTCTTTAATGCGGCAAGCAGCATTGGTTTTTCCTGTGGAGAAGGAACTTTGATTTTATCATCATAAAGGTCGACCGTTAATTGACCATACGAATCGATTTGCCCAATAAATACATTGTCGATGGTAACCCCCAAATTTTCCAATTGGGAATTCAGCCATATACGGTTATACCCACTGGTTGCCAGTGGCTCGTCCAATAGCTGTCCATCCATAATGATTGTTTGCGTCTCCTTTTCTGGAGCGACCTTGATACCAAGAACTTTAGATGTTACTGGCTGGGATTCTTTCTTTAAAAGTACATCAAGATCCCCGCTTGGCTCAAGCAGTGCAAATTCCACGTCGGCAACATTGTATACGTTTTTTTTTCGAAGCTGTTCAAGAAATTCATCAATAGTAAATTTTTCTTTTTTTAAATTGTCTTCCATTACTTTGCCATCTTTCATAAAAACCGTCGGCTTGCCTTCTACAAAGTTACGGACTGCTCTACTCTTTAGAGAAAGCAAACCCAAAATAAATGGGATCACAGTCCATACTGCCATACTTAATACGCCGTATATGAAGTTTCCCTCTAACCCAGTAGAGACTTCTGCAGCAATGCTTCCAATCGTAATTCCAGTTATATACTCAAATAAAGTAAGCTGGGAGATTTGTTTTTTGCCAAGCCACTTTGTCAATAAAAATAAAATCACCAAAAATGAAAACGAGCGGATAACGATTAACAGCCATTCCGGCATTTTTGATCCTCCTTTTAAAATCCTTTATATTGAGGCTCCTCGCGTTCTAATTCGCCAACTCTTTCTTTTAAATCCGATATAATGGGATCCATATGCATCATGCATTCATGAAATACCTTTTTCGAGTCTTTATTTCCAGTTTTTAAGGCAAAATCACTTAGACTAGCTTGTGCGCTTTTTAAATTAGCCAAGCATTGCTTCACTTCAGAAGAAATGGTCATTTTCCTATCCCCTATCCTTTAGGTTTAAATAGTAAAGCTCCAATAAAGGCAAATACAATTGCTGCTGATATACCTGCACTTGTAACTTTGAACATCCCTGTGACAACACCGATAAGTCCATGTTTTTCCGCCTCTGCCATGGCGCCGTGAACAAGGGAGTTTCCAAAACTTGTGATAGGAATCGTAGCACCCGCTCCTGCAAAGTCGATCAGTGGCTCATACAGGTTAAGACCATCGAGAATTGCTCCAGCTACCACAAAAGTAGTCATTGTATGGGCCGGAGTGAGTTTAAAAACATCAAACATAATTTGTCCAATAACACAAATAGCCCCGCCAATCACAAACGCCCAAAATAAGATGGCCATATTATTTTCCCTCCTCATATTCGATAGATACTGCATGGGCAATACAGGGAATGGTTTCTTTTTGCTGGAAAGTTAAAGGAGATAATAAGGCTCCTGTTGCAACGACCAGCATTTTTTTGAATTCTCCTTTTTTCATTCGATTTAACAGGTGACCATAGACAACGGTTGCCGAACAGCCGCAGCCGCTGGCCCCTGCCAATACTGGCTGGTCTTCTCGATAAATCATTAATCCGCAATCCTGGAATTTTTGATCTGTTAATGACATTCCATGCTTGTTTAACAGATCAATAGCGACTTGATGGCCAATTTGTCCAAGGTCCCCTGTTACGATCAGATCATAATAAGATGAATCAATCCCCCGATCCCTTAAATGAGCTTCTATCGTATCCACTGCCGCAGGCGCCATGGCTCCTCCCATGTTAAAAGGGTCTGACAATCCCATGTCGACAACCCGGCCGATTGTCGCTGAAGTTACATAGGGTCCTTCTCCTTCGTCAGTTAAAATGGCAGTACCAGCACCGGTTACTGTCCATTGGGCCGTTGGCGGTTTTTGTCCCCCGTATTCAGTTGGATAACGGAACTGCTTTTCAACAGCAGCATTATGGCTGACCGTTCCAGTAAGCAAATATTTAGCTCCTTTTCCATTTACAATAAAAGCGCCCATTGCAAGCCCCTCCATTGAGGTTGAACAGGCTCCAAATAAGCCCATGTAGGGAATTTCCAGTGTCCGGCAGGCAAAACTGGAGGAAGTGATCTGATTGATCAGATCCCCTGCAAGAATAAATTGAATGTCCTCCTTATTTAACCCGGCTTTTTCTATTGCTTTTTGGCAAGATTCTTCAAAAAGGACGGTTTGTGCCTGCTCATATGAATCCTGGCCCAGCCATAAATCGCCATGAATGACATCGAAATCTTTCGGAATCCTGCCTTCACCTTCAAAAGGGCCTACAACGGTTCCAGTTGAAAGAATGACCGGTTTATTCTCAAATTCCCATGTACGATGCCCTTTTATCATTTACATCCCTCCCAATTGGATAACGATCGTTTTAATTATGGCGATAACGAATGCAGCAAAAACACCGAATAAGATAACAGAGCCTGCCAATTTAAACATATTGCTTCCAACCCCGAGGACAAATCCTTCAGATCGATGTTCGATTGCAGCGGAAATAACAGAGTTTCCGAATCCCGTTACAGGGACTGCCGTACCGGCACCTCCAAATTGCGCCAAACGGTCATACACCCCGAATCCGGTTAATAACATTGAGATAAAAATCATGGTAGCAACTGTTGGGTTCCCCGCTGATCTCTCAGTAAAATCAAAATACGTAATATACATCATGGAAATAAGCTGGCCAATTAGGCAGATCAACCCACCGACAAAAAACGCTTTAATACAATTAGCAAGGACAGGTCTTTTTAATTCTCTGTCACTTTGAAATTTCTGATACTCCTGTTGTACAGGGGTCATTTTTTTGTTTTTGCTAGACATATGCATCCTCCTCGATTAGAAATTTTTTAAGTGTCTGATTTCATATCTTTTTTAATTCTTTTTAATTCTTTTTGTAATTTTTCTTTATCCATTTTCGGATTGTCGAGTCTCTTTTCCAGCTCGTCCAACTCTGAGAAAATTTTTTTATCAGCACTTACATGAACTTTCATATCCGGAAAAAGGGTCTTTAGTTTCTCTTTTATCTTTTTTTTAATCGGTTTTACTTGAAAGCGATTCATTTGTTTAATTTTTACGGCAATGTAAAGATCTTTGTCCGTATTTACTGCTCTCGCCGCTGTGACTTCTTTTGTGCTTATGGCGTATTTTTTAGCCTTTTCTGCAATGGATGGATTTGACGTGGCATGTACATTCGAGAGATTATATTGAGGTTCTGACTCCTTCTCTTTCCCGCTGCATCCCGATACCAAGAAAATGAAAAGGAAAAAACAATACCCTAACTTTTTAGCACAATTTTTTTTCATTTATATTCACCTGTCATTTATGTAGTTTGGAAAAAAGGGATGAAAGATCATCCCTTTTTCACTGGATAAGATAGTATAAATTTTAACTGAATAAGCTCGGTTTCTATGGGTTAATTTGTCCAGCTCCAGCGCCTAGCCCGAGTCTTTAGGTCATAAGCCGTTCATCCAGGGAAAGGAAAGACCACCTTTCTCCGGCTGACCGTCTTATGCTTGCCTTAGGCTGTTCAAGGCGCTTGCGCTTTTCTTGTGTTATTGCTGCTTATACTGTGGCTCTTCGTTTTCAATCTCCTGCATACGCGGAGATAAGGAATCAACAAGAGATTGTGTTTGTTGTGCAGCGTTTTGAAAAAGCTGCTTTGCTTGCTGATTTTCTGTTTCCAAAGCAAATCCTTCCAGACTGGCCTGAGCGCTTTTCAATCCTGCAAGCGTTTGTTTGAGCTGACTTGATACGGTCATATTGGTTCCTCCTAAAGAAATAACTTCTTTATATATGATTCCAATCTTTTTCCTTATTACAAATGCCAAAATTTGGTGGACATTAACCTATTTTCATGCATTCAGTATTACCGGGATGAATTGCTGCAGAAAGCCATTCAGATTCAAGCAACAACTACGCTGTTTATGCACGGGTTCCGGGGATTTATGCACGGGTTTCGGAAGTTTATGCACGGGTTTTCAGAAATTTATGCACAGGGAAAAGTGTTATGCACAAGACATAAGGGTTATGCACGACTTTCAAAGATTACGCATAGGTTTCTGCGTTTATGCACACCCCCGTCCCATCCGCAAAAAAAGAGCCTGGAATTTCCCCAGGCTCTTACTCTTTCATTGCGTTAACAGCTTCTTATAAATCCTAATCGCCGTCAAATGCATCCCTTCATGATACAGCTGGAAAGTCAAAAACTGCTCTGCTGTTTCGAGCTTCATGCCGGCAGATGTGGTATATGGAGGATCAATTTTTTCCTCCAGCCGATGAGCCAACGCTTCCTTTATTCTTCCATGCTGTTCGCCAAGCAGGGTTTTCAGCTCTTCCAGAGAAGGCACTGTAACACCAGCGGGCTTTTCTAAAGGAGAAGTTCCGTATTCAAATTGTTCCTTAAACCCTTCCGGCACATGAAGCGGAAGACCGATATACTGAAAAGCATGCCTTTCGAAAACAACATAGATGTGACCAAGGTTCCAACGGATTGAATTGCGAAAGCCATCAGGAATTTGATCAGCGAGTTCCTCTGTGACGCCTTCTGTCATTTTCAGCGTCTGTTCCCTTACAAATGCAAGCTGTTTAAATAGAAAGTGTTCCATCAGTCCAACTCCTTTAAACTTTATCCAGCGCTTTGGTCTGCAGGCACTGTGATTTTTTCTCCAGCGTGCAGATGACGCTTGGCTACCCACAATAAGAATAGCACAGGAATGGTTAATAGGCTTGTCACAACTAAGCCCATTGAAACAGATGACAAAGCTATGAATCCGACAAGCGGTCCTCCGGCAATTTGGCCGACTGCATCAAAGTGTCCGAACAGAGAAAGCATGGTTGCTCGCCCTTTTGATTCAAGCTTTTGATTCAGCCAGATGGTGTAAAGCGGATGATTTAATCCCCGAAGTATGGCACATGCCCAGTAGGTCGCTATGGCGAGCCAAAATTCTCCGGCGAGCGCAAAAGCAATCATGCTTATGACGAGCAGTCCGTTGATTGCACCAAGCAGCCAGATGAATAGCCGTTCGCCAAGGCCTTCGCCTTTTCGCTGAATCCATTGCACCAGCCCAATATGGAGAATGAAGGCAACTGCGTTGATGACGCCAAACCAGAAAACGGCTGAATCTTCCGTGAGCTTCAGATTGTTAATTAGATGAACCTCCCATAGCCTGTCAAAGCCTTCACTTGCAAGACCCCACATAAGGGAAATGCCTGCCATGCTGAATAATATGGCTGAGCTCCTCACTGTTTTATAGCCTTTTGTTATCACACTCGCAAACTGACGGACGTGTGAGGCTTCTGTCCTCTCGAGTTTCACAAAGTGGTGCTCCGGCATGTAAAAGATAAGCCATATTCCGAAAAGAATAAAGGCTCCGCCTGAAAGCAGGATAGCGATTTGCACAGAAAATAAGAAAGAAAGGGCAACGCTGACAAAAATACCGGCAAAGCATCCTAATGAAGAAAATTGCGATCCCTTGAAAAACAGCTTTTGCAGCCCTTCACTTTTCACTTCATCTGCAATCCAGGCTTCTTCGGCACCGCTGAAAAAGGTATATCCAAGCCCCCAGAGGGCATAAGCACAAATAATCGCCCAAAACTCAGGATAGAAGCCTTCCAGCAGATGGGCGGCGCCGACAATAAACATCCCGATAATGACAGACCATTTACGGCTGAGATGATCAGCAATAAAGCCTGTCGGAATTTCAAAAAGCATAATAGAAATCTCCATCACCGTTCCAACAAGAACGAGCTGCAGAGGATCAAGGCCTGCTTCTTTAATAAAATAGATGGCACTAACCGTGAAGACGATATACATCAGAAATGCCCGGACTCCTGACAGTAAATAATACACCTTTCTTGCACTCATTCAATTGTTCCTCCGATTCTTCTATTCTCTTATATGCAAATGAGAGAATCTGAAACGGAGATCTCGCTTTAACCTCCCCGTTCAGATTATGAAACAGGTACCTTTCCCTGTCGCATCAATGTCGTCCTCCTTTTTTGGGATAAATCCATTATATGTTTATTTGGAATATTCCTTCAACTGCTTTAAGCTTTTATTTCCGCCTCTGTAGATAACGAAGCTTCGTTTTTTCGGCTCAGAGCAGGAAGAACAATTAAGTAATAAATGCCTACCGCAAGCAGCACGATGCCAATCAGAAGGTATATGCCATCCGGTGAAGGCAAAATGGTTGGGGAAATCGCAGCGATCACTCCTAAAGCTGCAGACTGGGCCAGCATCATCACCGGTTCAATCAGCCCGTTCACCCGCCCCATCAGCTTCGGATCAACAATCGAAGGGAGCCAGCCGGCAAAGGCGACGTTCAACGGAGCCAGGAAAGCCCCTGTCAAAACAGTAAAGAGAAAATAAATCCATGTATTGCTGATATAGCCCATCGACCCAATCAGGAGACCCGTAACGAAGAGGCCGAAAATAATCGTGACATACGGTTTTACCTTGTTCGCGATCATCGTTCCGATGCTGCTGCCAATTATAAAGCCGATCCCGACAAAAATAGAAAATAATGAGGCATACCATTGATAGTGCTCTGGCTCCAGCTTAAATTTCATAGAATAGAGAGGAATAATGGCTAAAGCCCCGTTAATGAATCCGAAAAAGAAAAAGCCGATGATGATGGACAGGAGCAGCTTGTTTTGGCCGACATAAAGTAGACCCTCGCGAAAATCCCTTAAGGAAGCAGCAGGATAAAGATCTTTCATTTTAGCCGGTCCATTCGGAAGATTGACCTCCTGGCTGATCCGGCACCACTGAATGAGAAGGGCAGAGATAACAAAGCTGATTCCATCTATCACGACAGCCCCCTGAATGCCGATTGTCTGATAAGCAAGAGCTCCCATGCCCATTCCAAAAATCATAAAAACGCTAAAGAGCATCTGATTCAATCCAGCTGCCTTTTGGTACTCTTCTTTTTGCAGCACCCCTTGAAGAATAGCCATCTCTGCCGGAGCAAAAAATTTGGAAACCCCAGCTCTCAGAAAAAGTATTAGGAAAATAACAAAAAGAGAATTGTAAAATACAGCAATCAGCAAGAGCACGGTCAGGCCGGCGCGAATCCAGTCAGACCAGATTGCGATCTTCTGCCTGTTCACTCTGTCCGCTAAAACCCCGGTAAACAGAAACACAAAAAGAGTCGGGAGCGCATACATCAATTCAGCCGCCGCAGCCAGATTCGGCTGGTGTGCAAAACGATCCAGCAGATAAAAGGCAAACGCCATATTACCGATGGTAGTACCAAGCTGTGAAGCAAGGGAAGCCAAGAAAAGCCTTGTGAAAATTCCATTTTTAAAAATACTCATCGCAATCCTCCAAAAATTGTAATCAATTCTTATCTATTATAAGAGGATCTGAGTATAAAATGGATATTTTTAGAAAAAATTCTGGATTTACGATTAGCTGAAAACAACGAGAGGGTATAGTATGCTAAGAAAAAGGGAGATGAGAATATGGCAGGAATCAATCTGCTGAAGGACAAAGCCCGCATCGTGCTGGAAAAGAGAATTATTTAAATGCCATTTTCGCTTCAAATCCCGGAATCTGGTTTTGAAATCATCTATTTCGGGGATGTTAAGAAAGTATGTCTTTTTTTAAGCAAAGCAATTTACCATATTATGAAGTAGGATGATGGGGAAATGAAACGAGCAAGAATCATTTATAATCCAACCTCTGGCAGGGAAGCGTTCAAGCGTTTTCTTGCTGATGTCTTAATAAAATTTGAAGCAGCAGGCTATGAAACGTCCTGCCACTGCACAAAATGCGAAGGGGATGCAACAAAGGCAGCAAAGCTTGCTGCTGAAAGGGAATACGACCTGGTTGTAGCGGCAGGGGGAGACGGCACCGTCAGCGAAGTGATCAACGGACTGGCAGGCTACGAAAAAAGGCCGCAAGTCGGTATTATCCCTGTTGGAACGACAAACGACTTTTCTCGGGCAATCGGCATACCGCGCGACGATATCCTTGCCGCGGCAGATGCTCTCCTTGAAGGAAAAGCACATGCCATTGATATCGGCAAAGTAAACGGCACGTATTTTATCAATATTGCCGGCGGCGGACGCCTGACGGAGCTTACATATGAAGTGCCAAGCAAGCTGAAAACCATGATGGGCCAGCTCGCTTATTATCTGAAGGGAATTGAAATGCTGCCGAGCATCAGGCCGGCAGAAGTTGTGATCGAGTATGACGGCAACAAATTTGAGGGAGAGGTCATGCTGTTCCTCGTTTCGCTGACAAACTCTGTTGGAGGCTTTGAAAAACTTGCACCGGACTCAAGCCTTAATGACGGGCTGTTTGACCTGATTATCCTGAAAAAAGCCAATCTCGCAGAATTTATCCGCGTAGCATCTGCTGCCATGCGCGGCGAGCATATGAATGACGATCTGATCATTTACACAAAAGCAAACCGCATTAAAGTCACTTCAACTGAAAAAATGCAGCTCAACCTTGACGGCGAATATGGAGGCGACCTGCCTGCTGAATTCGAAAACCTCTACCGCCATATCGGGATTATTATGGGCAAAGAGAAATCGGAGGAAATGGAGCACCAAAACCAGGAGCATGATGAGATTGAGCAGTAAAAAAGCAACCGCGGGGCTGGAAATAAAACCGTGATGTTTCTCTGTTTATCGGGTGCAAGTGTACAGGCCGGTCTGGCGCTTAACCCTTATATTGACTATGCCATGACAGCTGGTGCCGGGCTGCATATCATCTTTTTATTGCTGCGCTTACTCGTTAGGTAAAAGCAAAGAAAACAGGATTCAGTGATTCCTGTTTTTTTATTGTTAAGTAAATTATAAATTTTCACCCTGTTGATAACTTTCAACAAGTTTATTGAAATCCAGCTCCAGCGCCCAGCCCGAGTCTTTAGGTCGCTTCGGTCCTGTCAATGAAGTCAAAGAACGACTTCACAGCCAGGCCCTCCAGCGCTTGTCGGGGCTAACCAGGGCGCCTGCGCCTTTTGTTCCGTTCTTTAAAGTTTTCTATTATGCGCAGTTCTGGATTAATAAAGCCGGAATAGCTAAACTTAAATAAGAGATCTTCTAAGATGTCATAATTTATAGGATTCTTTGCACTTATCAAACAACGAAATAAAGAGGAGATCATGAAGGAAAATGGACAAACAAGAAAGCCGCTACAGATGGTTAGTTCTTAGTATTTCTTTATTTGCATATTTCGTGATTGTGAGCCAGAGGACGGCTCCGGGGCTTGTGACGGATACGCTCATGAGCGAATTTCATGTTTCGGCTGCTGTGATTGGATTGATGAGCAGCATTCAATTTTTTGCGTATGCAGGGCTGCAGATTCCTATTGGACTTTTATCAGATCGTTTTGGTCCAAACCGGTTTTTGATTGCAGGTACGCTATTGAACGGGATTGGGTGCCTGATTTTCAGCTTTGCGCCAAATGAATCCCTGCTGATCTTTGCCCGGTTTTTGGCAGGAATAGGTGATGCGGCGATTTTTGTGAATGTGGTGCTGATTTTAAGCGAGTGGTTTAAGGCAGGGGAATTTATTAAATTAATGGGGATTGTTTCGCTCGCAGCGAGCATCGGCTCCTTGACTGCGACCTTTCCTTATTCTGCTTGGATTTCTTCAACATCCTGGAGGCAGCCGTTCCTTGTGATTGGCATTATCCTGCTAATTACCACTTTCCTGCTGTATTACATTTTGGTGGCGAGGCCGGGAAAAATGTTCAAGGATGAAGCGAAAACGAAGAAAGTTTCTGAGAAAGCCCCGGAAAGCGTGTGGGCGATTTTAAAGCGGATGTTCACGGCCCGCCAGGCATGGGCGACCTTTCTTTGCCACTTCGGAGTTGTCGGAACGTACATAGGATTTATCGGTTCGTGGGGTGTGCCTTACGGAATTCATGTATTTGGACTTTCCAGATCGGCAGCAAGCCAGCTCATGATGTACGGACTGCTTGGAGCGATGATTGGCGGACCGCTAATCAGCTGGATGACAAGCAAGCTTGGGACGATTAAAAAAATATACGCACTCGTTCACCTTATTGTGTTTCTTAGCTGGTGCGGGCTATTTTTATCTGGTGTGAACCCTTCATTTTTATTGGCAGTTTCGCTGTTTTTTATCATTGGGTTTGGAAACGGGGCGAGCTCTTTGACGTTTGCTGCGGTCCGAAGCTCCTTCCGAATCGAGGAAGTTGGGGTCATTTCCGGCTTTTCCAACATGGGCGGCTTTTTGAGCGCCGTCCTGCTGCCGATTGTTTTCGGGAAAGTGCTGGATTTCTTTCCGGGAGATGCGTTAAATGCAGGCTATCATTATGGCTTCCTCATACCGGTCCTCTTTTCGTTCCTTGGATTGACAGGGGCTTTGCTGCTAAAAGAAGAGAGAAAAGAGGAAGTGAGCGCTTGATCTATAATACTTAAGCTACGAGGGAGAAGTGGCTTATGCAAATTTTATTAATTCGTCATGGGGAATCAGAAGATGATTTTTTAGATGCCGATTACAAAGGATCAACTGATTTGCCATTAACGAGCGCCGGAAGAGAGCAGGTACAGAAAATGGCATCTTGGGTGCAAAAAGAATTTCCTCCTGATTTGGTTTGGAGCAGTACCCTGAAAAGAGCGAGAGAGGAGCAGAACTTCTGGCTCCTGCGACAAACTGCCAACCGGACTATTTAGAAGAACTGAGAGAAAGAAGAAAAGGGGAAAGTGAGCTGGAATTCAGACAGGGCGCAGATCTTCCAGCAGAATTTGAGAACCTTATCGTCACATTGAAATTATTATGCCAAAAGAAATCAGAAGAAATGGAAAAACAAAGCCCGAAAGAAAATGATAACCCAAGTAAAATTGAAGAGTAAATTTTTATCCTCGTACTGCTCAGGCAGGACGGGGATTTTTTCATTTAACAAGATGTAAACGGTTGCGATAACCACCAGCATATGATAATTTAGTATTATTAAATCACATATAAAATACAAAATTATATATGTGATTTTAAGTTTTTCAATGAGGAGGGTGAAGATGGACGTTATCAGCATAGGGGAAGCCATGGTTCTCTTTACTCCTGAACGAAAAGGACCGATGAGGTATGCAAGAGAGTTCACCTCCCGGATAGCGGGAGCAGAGGCGAATACGATGATCGGTCTTGCGAAGCTCGGCCACAAAACGGGCTGGATCTCAAGGCTCGGAGCAGATGAATTCGGCTCTATGATTCGCTCTGTTATAAGAGGAGAAGGGGTCGATGTTTCCGGGACCTCTGAAGACAAAGAGCACCAAACGGGCATCTTTTTTAGAGAAAATGTATACGCCGATCATGTGAGGGTCATGTATTACCGTAAAAACTCAGCAGCTAGCAAGCTTCATCCAGGTTTAATCGATGAAGCGTATTTATCAAAAGCGAAATACCTTTACATAACAGGCATCACTCCTGCTTTGTCGAATACATGCTATGAAACCATTTTTCACGCTATGAAACTTGCAAAAAAGCACAAAATGCAAATCATTTTCGATCCGAATATCCGCTATAAGCTTTGGAGCGAAGAGAAGGCGCGGGAAACGATTTTGAAAATGGCGGCTGATTCTGATGTTGTCATGCCTGGGATCAGTGAAGGGCAGTTTTTATTCGGTACAGATGATTGTGAAGAAATAGCGGACCGCCTTCATAAATTCGGAGCCGGCACTGTGGTAGTGAAAAAAGGAAAAGAAGGTGCCTATTACTCTTCTGGTTTGGAAAAAGGACACGCTGCTGGTTATCCGGTTGAAATAGTAGCGGATCCAGTGGGAGCAGGAGACGGCTTTGCAGCGGGAGTTTTGTCAGGACTTCTTGACGGCTTTTCCTTAAAAGAAGCTGTGAGCCGCGGCTGTGCTATTGGGGCAATGGTCACCACAGTCAATGGAGATATTGAAGGGCTTCCCGACCGGAAGACGCTTGAGCAGTTTCTTTCCGGCCAGGATGATGTGAGCCGCTAAAAAGGAGGAAGAAGGATGACAGATACTCGTTCTCTTATTCTCGAAAATAAGATTGTTGCCATTATTAGAGGGGCAGAGGCTAAGGATGTTTTGAAGATTGCAAGAGCTCTTCAGGCAGGAGGGGTAAAATCTCTTGAAATCACGATGAATTCGCCAAGCGCGTTAAAGGTGATTGAAGAAGTTTCAGAGGAAATGGGGAATCAGGTGCTTGTCGGGGCAGGAACAGTGCTCGATCCAGAAACAGCAAGGGCGGCGATCCTTGCAGGAGCAAAGTTTGTGCTGGCGCCAACAGTTAACCTGGAAACCATTAAAATGACAAAGCGCTATGGTGCTGTCAGCATTCCCGGTGCTTTTACGCCAACTGAAATTCTGACCGCCTATGAAAATGGGGCTGATATAGTCAAAGTTTTTCCTGCCTCAATGGGTCCTTCCTTTATAAATGACCTGCGCGGGCCGCTGCCGCATATTCCAATGCTTCCAACAGGCGGTGTGACTCTATCAAATGTAGCAGAATTTATGAAGGCGGGAGCAGTCGGGTGCGGGATCGGAAGCTCTCTGGTGAATACAAAAGAAGACGTTACGGAGGCTTATCTTTCTGAATTAACAAAAAAGGCAGAGCAATTTATGAAAGCTGCGACATTATCATAAAGGGGATAGAACGATGAAAATCACTGGCTATGAACTTTTTCAGGTGCCGCCAAGATGGCTATTCTTAAAAATCACAACAGACGAAGGCATCACTGGGTGGGGCGAGCCTGTCATTGAAGGGCGTGCCGCAACAGTTAGAACAGCAGCAGAAGAGCTGATGGAGAATTTAATCGGAAAGGATCCGCTTCATATTGAGGATCATTGGAACATGATGTACAGAGGCGGCTTCTACCGCGGCGGACCGATATTGATGAGTGCCATTTCAGGAATTGACCAGGCGTTATGGGATATCAAAGGAAAATTCTACAACGCACCGGTACATGATCTCATCGGCGGAAAATGCCGGGATTCCATTAAGGTGTATTCCTGGATCGGAGGCGACCGTCCGGCAGAGGTGGCAGAAGCTGCGAAAAAAGCGAAGGAAGCAGGTTTCACAGCGATTAAAATGAACGACGCAGAGGAGCTTCAGTACGTGGACTCTTTTGATAAAATCGATAAAATTTTGGAAACCGTTTCAATTGTGAGAGAAGCAGGCGGTCCTCACTTTGGCATCGGGCTTGATTTCCACGGCCGTGTGCACAAGCCGATGGCAAAGGTGCTGGCAAAGGAGCTTGAGCAGTTCAAGCCAATGTTTATTGAAGAACCGGTGCTTCCGAATAACAATGAGGCACTTCGCGAAATTGCAAGAGCTACAGTCATTCCAATCGCTACAGGAGAGAGAATGTATTCCCGATGGGATTTCAAGCCGCTTTTAATGGATGGCTATGCGGATATTATTCAGCCTGATTTATCCCATGCAGGCGGAATAACGGAGTGCAAAAAAATCCTTTCCATGGCCGAAGCCTTCGATGTAAGTGCAGCTCCGCATTGTCCGCTTGGACCGATTGCTCTCTCAGCCTGCCTGCAGGTGGATGCGACATGCCACAATGCCTTCATTCAGGAACAGAGCCTTGGCATTCACTACAACGAAGGCAGCGATATTCTGGATTACCTAACGGATCCATCGGTATTTGACTATGAAGAGGGGTATGTCAAAATTCCAAAAGGACCCGGGCTCGGCATTGACATCAATGAAGAGCATGTCCGAAAAATGGCGCAGGAAGGGCACAACTGGCACAATCCGATTTGGCGGCACAAAGACGGAAGCATTGCAGAGTGGTGAGTTTTCACCTTTCTGCAATGAGAATGTAAGCGTTTATAAATGAACATAAGGGGACGGGGGATATGAACCATTCACTGAAAGAAAAGCTGCCTACAAGGGCACGCTACGGGATTTTATCACTGGTATTCATTAACGTTATCATTAATTATATGGACCGAAGCAACATCTCTGTAGCGGCATCTGCTATGGGAAAGGACCTTGCCTTGAATTCTGTGCAGCTTGGCCTCCTTTTCTCGGCATTCGGCTGGGCGTACTCCTTTCTGCAAATACCGGGCGGCTGGATGGTCGACCGCTTCGGTCCAAGAGTCATGTATACGATCAGCTTATGCACATGGTCACTCGTTACATTGTTTCAAGGATTTTCAAGAGGATTCTTCAGCCTGTTTGGACTTCGCCTTGCAACAGGAGCCTTCGAGGCACCAGCCTTTCCGGCCAATAACCGGATCGTCACAAGCTGGTTTCCGGACAAGGAAAGAGCCTCAGCCATTGCGATGTACACATCAGGACAGTTTGTCGGGCTGGCCTTTCTGACACCAGTACTGACAACGATTCAAGCCTATGTCAGCTGGCGGGGTCTGTTTATCATCACAGGTGCAGTCGGAATCATCTGGTCGGTTGTCTGGTATCTAGTTTACCGCGATCCGAAGCAAAGCAAAAAAGCGAGCAAGGAAGAACTGGCCTACATCGCAGAAGGAGGAGGCCTGATTGATCCGAAGGAAAATCAGAAGCAGGATAAACAAAAACTGCAGTGGAAGGATCTAAAGGAAACTCTTTCCCACCGAAAGCTCTGGGGCATTTACCTCGGCCAGTTTGCCGTTAATTCCACACTATGGTTCTTCTTAACGTGGTTTCCAACGTACCTTGTTCAGTACAGAGGCCTCGATTTTATCAAAACAGGCTTTCTTGCATCCCTGCCGTTTTTGGCAGCCTTCATCGGGGTCCTGATTTCAGGCTTTGTTTCTGACTATATGGTGAAGCGCGGGGTTACGATGGGGGTAGCGAGGAAAACTCCGATCATTATCGGATTGCTGTTATCGATCGCCATTATCGGAGCAAACTATGTTGATAATACAGCACTCATTATTGTATTCATGACGATCGCCTTCTTTGGAAACGGACTTGCTTCCATCACTTGGTCGCTTGTTTCACAGCTTGCGCCTAAACACCTCGTGGGGTTAACAGGCGGAGTCTTTAACTTTATCGGAAGCCTTGCTTCCATCATTGTTCCGATTGTGATCGGGTATCTTGCAAAGGGCGGAAACTTTGCGCCGGCCCTCGTCTTTATTGCAGTACTCGCTTTCCTTGGTGCACTGTCCTACATTTTGCTTGTTGGAAAAGTAGAACGGATCGTTCCGAACGAGCTTGCCGAAAACAAAGGGAATCTTCATATGTAATAAAAAGAGGCAGCTTTTAGTGAGCAGCCTCTTTCATATTAAATCCATTTCCATGATCCGGGACACTTCCTTGAAGCCAAGCTCTTCATATAAAAACCGCGCTGGATTCCCGGCAAACACGTTTAACTGAACCTTCTCAAACCCCTGCTTTTTCAGTTCCTCTATTGCTGCAAGCATCAGCTCCTTGCCGATTCCAAGCTTACGATACTGAGGATATACAAAAAGCGAAAAAATCGCTCCAACCCTGGCATTTGAAAAGGAGTTAAATTCTCTTCCGACCAATATCCAGCCAGTCAGCACATTCCGGTCAGCCGAAATCAAATAATAAGCCCCGCTTCTAAGCAGCGGAACAAAATTCTCAAACGTCTTCTTTTCATCATTCTCCTGATACCCCATCGTACTCTCATTCACAGCCTGCGCCATCAGCTTCAGAAGATGGTTTGATTCATCTGGAAATGCCCTTCGAATGAACAAATTCTAAACACCTCGACTTTTGAAGACGAATGCTATCTGAGTTCAATTTATGTTGAGGGGGGTGGAATGATGAACAGGATTTAAGCAAAAGCCTTCATTTCATGCTGCAGATTTAAAAATCAAAGAGGGGTTTTTATAATAAATTTCTCATCAACATCTCCAGGTTCCTCTCCTTAAACACCTCATTATGCGAAGAAACCAATCCTTGACTTAGCTGCGTCCGGCTGAATAAACTGCTTCGCTTTGTTCACAGCGTTTGCTGCATCCTGAAAAGCGCCGGCAATCAGGTTCAGTTTCCCTTCATGCTTTAAAATATCTCCTGCTGCAAAGAGTCCTGGAACAGAAGATTCACTGCTTGAGTTTCCGGCAATGCAGTTGTAGTCGGACAACGCGATATCGAGACTTCACGATCACATCATCTATCGGCAAATAAGAAATTTCTCCATTTTCAATATGAGTTACTTCCACTTTTTCTATGCTATCACCGTTCGCCATCAGCTTGGTGATCGCTGTCTGCGGCAAGGAGATGACCGAGCTTTCCATAATCGCTGCTGCTTGTGCCTCGTGGCCAGTCAATGCTTCCTTCCGGTAAACGAGGTAAACTTTTTTGGCAATTGGTTCAAGAGTTGCGGCCCAGTCCATCGCAGCGTTTCCGCCTCCGGAAATCACAACGGTTTTATGTCGAAATTGTGTTAAGGATTTGACGGTGTAATGCAGATTGGAAACCTCGAATTTTTCAGCGCCATCGATGGCAAGCTTTTGCGGCTTTAATATTCCGCTTCCGATGGCTGTGATCACAGTTTTGGAGTAATGCAGCTTACCTGAAGCAGAGTGCAGCACAAAGATACCGTCTTCACGGGTAATGGAAACGACCTTTTCATTCAGAACAACCTCAGGCTGAAAGGTGAGCCCCTGCTGAATGACCTGCTCCATCAGCTTTGCACCTGTAATTGGCGTGTGCCCGCCAACATCCCAAATTATTTTTTCCGGATAAACATGGAGTTTTCCGCCAAGCTCAGGCTGGAATTCAATGATCTTTGCCTTCATTTCTCTAAGTCCGCTATAAAAAGCCGAATATAATCCTGCTGGTCCTCCGCCAATGATCGTAACCTCGAAAATTTCCTTATCTGCCATGCTTTCCAGCTCCTTACAACACCATTAATGATTCTCATTCTCAATTAATGATAATCTAAATGAGAAACTTTATCAATAAAATTGTTGACGTTCTTCATTCCTTCGTTTTATGATAAATGATAGTGAGAATCATTTTCATTCAATGAAAGGAGATGCCAGTATGGTTCGGCTATACACAGAGCAGCTGAAGGTCGGGTATGGCGAGAGAACAATCGTTTCTGATCTTAGCGTTGAGATACCGGATAAAAAAGTAACCGCCATCATTGGGCCAAATGGCTGCGGCAAATCAACCTTGCTGAAAGCGATGAGCCGGATCCTTGCGCCAAATGCAGGAAGCGTCATTCTAGATGGTCAGAACATTACCTCTGAGAATACAAAGCTCTTGGCAAGAAAGATGGCGATTCTTCCGCAGACACAGGAAAGTGCGAGCGGATTGACAGCAGGAGAACTCGTTTCCTACGGGCGCTTTCCGTACCAAAAAGGCTTTGGCAGGCTTACGAAAGAAGATTATGCCGCCATCGACCGCGCGATGATGGCAACAGGAACGGCTGATTTCAAACACCGCCCTGTAGATGCCCTTTCTGGCGGACAAAGGCAGCGTGTCTGGATTGCCATGGCCCTCGCTCAGGAAACCGACATCATCTTCCTCGACGAACCCACCACCTACCTGGATATGGCGCATCAGCTGGAAGTACTTCTGCTCCTGCAGAAACTCAATCAGGAAGAAGACCGGACGATCGTCATGGTCCTGCATGATCTCAATCAGGCAGCCAGATTTGCCGACTGCATCATCGCAATGAAAGATGGAGCTGTTGTGAAAAGCGGCACTCCAGAAGAAGTGATTCACAAAAAAATATTGAGGCAGGTATTTCAAATAGACGCCGAGATCGGGAAAGACCCTAGAACCGGCAAACCAATGTGCCTGACCTATAACCTCATACAAGGAGAAGAAGAACATGAAAAAATGGTTTCTACCCGTACTAATCGGGATCATCCTACTGATCAGCGGCTGCAGCAGCCAATCCACAGAGAAAAAGGAATCCAGTAACCAAACGATCACATATCAATCAGAAAATGGGGCTGTGAAAGTACCGGCGCATCCAAAACGGGTTGTCGTGCTTGCTTCCCTTGCCGGAAATGTCATGAGCTTAAACGTGCCGATTGTAGGCGTTGATGCCTGGTCGAAAGACAATCCGAAGTTCAAGGATAAACTGAAAAATGCTGAAGTTGTATCAGATGAAAATCTGGAGAAAATCATCGACCTGAACCCAGACCTCATCATCGGCCTCTCCAACACAAAAAACATCGACAAGCTGAAAAAAATTGCCCCAACTGTTACTTATACATACGGAAAAGTGGATTACCTGCAGCAGCATATTGAAATCGGAAAGCTTTTGAACAAAGAAAAAGAAGCAGTTGACTGGGTAAATGACTTCAAAAAGCGTGCAGAAGCTGACGGAAAAGAAATTAAAGCAAAAATCGGCGACAAAGCAACGATTTCGGTTGTAGAAAGCTTCGAAAAGCAGCTGTACGTGTTCGGCAGCAACTGGGGAAGAGGAACAGAAGTCCTTTACCAGGCCATGAAATTGCCAATGCCGGAAAAGGTAAAAGAAAAAGCGTTAAAGGCGGGCTACTATGCGATTTCGCCTGAAGTGCTTCCTGAATACGCCGGCGATTACCTTGTCTTGAGCAAAAACGCGGACAGTAAGGCATCCTTTGAAGAAACCAATACCTTCAAAAACAGCCCTGCCGTGAAAAACAAACATTTAATTGTAGTGAATTCGAAGGAATTTTACTTTAATGATCCAATTACGCTTGATTACCAGCTGGAGACCTTGAAAAAAGGCTTACTTGGCAACTAAACCTTAAAGAAAAGATGAGTGTGTATGACAAAGGAAACCCGCACAGCTTATTCATTTGCCTGGAAGCTCGGCATGAGCCTCGTAATCCTGGCAGGTGCCCTGATTCTTTCCATCGTGCTTGGCGCCAAAGAAATCACTGTACAGGATGTATGGTGCGCCATCTTTACGGATGCTTCCGGTGAACAGCTTGATATCATCCGGGAAATTCGGCTGCCGAGGGAAATCGGAGCGCTTGTCACAGGATCAGCGCTTGCAGCAGCCGGTGCGATCATGCAGGGGATAACGAGAAATCCCCTCGCCGATCCCGGACTCCTTGGCCTCTCAGCAGGAGCGAATGCCGCCCTTGCGATCACAGTGGCGATTCTTCCTTCCGCCAACTACTACGGGCTGATGGTGGCCTGCTTCGTCGGAGCAGGATTCGGAGCTCTTCTGGTTTTTGGCATCGGAGCAGCGAAAAAAGGGGGCTTTTCTCCTTTTCGAATTGTACTGGCCGGAGCGGCAGTAACGGCTCTCCTGTTTGCCGTAGCACAAGGCGTTGGCCTTCTTTTTAAAATCTCGCAAAATGTTTCCTTATGGACAGCAGGCGGCCTTGTCGGAACAACATGGAAGCAGCTCGCAGCGATCGGACCGTTTATTGCGGCCGGCCTCTTTATCGCCATTGTCTTGTCCAAGCAGCTCACAGTCCTCAGCATCAGTGAAGAAGTGGCGGTTGGACTCGGACAGAAAACCTTTGCGGTTAAAGCGATTTTGTTTGTAGTCATCGTTTTGCTCACAGGTGCCTCCGTTGCCCTTGCCGGGAACCTTGCTTTTGTAGGCCTGCTTGTGCCGCATATAGTTAGAGGCATAACGGGAAGCGACTACCGGTTTATCCTGCCGATGTCCGCTGTACTCGGCGGAGCTTTTATGGTGTTTGCCGACACGGCAGCACGGATGATCAATGCCCCTTATGAAACTCCGGTGGCAGCTGTTATGGCAATTGCCGGACTCCCTTTCTTTCTCTTTATTGTCAATAAAGGAGGGAGGACGTTCACATGATTCATCCATCCTTACTGAAAAAGCAAAGAATCGTTGTCCTCTCTCTTATTGTGCTGATTTTCGCGACAATCGTTATCAGCCTTGGGCTGGGCTCGTCCTCTGTCTTTTATGACAGGGTCCTGCCGATTCTTATGGGGCAAGGAACCTACAAGGAAGAGTTCATTCTTTATTCCATAAGGCTCCCGAGGATACTCGTCACGCTGCTCGCAGGAATGGCGTTAGCTTTATCCGGCGCAATTCTTCAGGGCATCACGAAAAATGATCTCGCTGAGCCGGGTATTATCGGGATCAACTCAGGAGCTGGAGCAGCTGTCGCGATCTTCTTTCTCTTTTTCCCGCTCGACGCCGGAAGCTTTGTCTACATGCTGCCGTTTGCCGCTTTTATCGGAGCATTTGTTACAGCAGTGCTGATCTATGTCTTCTCATACACCCGTAAACAAGGACTGCAGCCGGTACGCTTAGTTCTAGCAGGCGTAGGATTTTCGATGGCGCTCTCAGGTCTCATGGTTGTCCTGATCTCCTCGGCAGAAAGGCAGAAAGTCGACTTTATCGCCAAATGGCTCGCCGGAAATATCTGGGGAACCGACTGGCCATTTGTATGGGCGCTCTTACCATGGCTTGTCGTGCTTATCCCGTTCACACTCTACAAAGCAAACCGGCTCGACCTGCTTGGCCTTAGCGAGCAGGCGGCGATCGGCCTCGGCGTACCGCTTGAAAGAGAGCGGCTGCTATTGATGATTGCCGCCGTTGCGCTCGCCGCATCAGCCGTATCCGTGACAGGAGGCATTGCTTTCATTGGGCTAGTTGCTCCTCACATTGCAAAGGCACTGACCGGGCCGAGGCATGTCCTAAACGTTCCGGTCTCCATCTTAATGGGGGGACTGCTGCTTCTAGTCGCAGATACGATCGGAAGAAATGCTGGAGGTGCAGAAGGCATTCCGGCCGGTATCATCGCCGCTCTCATCGGAGCACCGTATTTTCTTTACCTATTATGGAAAAAAGTCTGAAACCGTCTGGCATCTTGCCCGGCGGTTTTTTATGCTTACCTTACAATATTCCCGATATATCAATGCTTATAAATGGTATTGAGGTGAATATCAAATCAGTAACTGAATGCAGTACTCTATTCGGAACATTCGGTGGCGTAGATGCTTTTTTTGAGGAATTTGAGCCTTCAGGTAAGGATGAACAACTGCAGGAGGAGAGTGAAAAGTAAACACACAGGAGTCTTGCAGGAACAGTTGATTCAAACTGCGAACTTATGCATAGGGGGAAAATAAAAACGGTGAATTTTTTCACCGTTAAATTAATCACCTATTTATTTTGTGTTACCTCTTTGTAGTAAAGATAATCGACCTTGTTCTTTGTAGCCAATAGTTGGGAAGCTAAAATAGCAGTATAAAGAGTAGTAAGGATAAGTGCTCCTATACCAATACCTGTAATGTTTAATTTGTTTGAATTGCTCATGCTGCTATTGCTTTTAGTCATCTCGGACATTAGAAATCTTTCCTCCTTATGTGTTTATATTGGATATTTTCTCTTAAAGCCTAAAGTTTATACAGAAGGATTAAACTAATACACAGTTGAAGAAAAAAAAACAACAAAAGGAGCATGAATCATCATAACTGGAGGGAGCATGTAAATGTTACGACATAGCCTGCATTTTAGTTACAATCGCAATGGCATTTGTAATTGCCGGCTACAGAAAGGAAGAGAAGGAATGACATTACGCGGTAATTACAAATAGCTTGCGCATGTCTTCTCTTCTTAGTTTTATACGGAAAGCTGTCAAAAGAAACGCCGTCAATCCTGCTGTTCAGCAGAATTCCTATGTCTATTCGAAATTGGAGCCTGCTTTTCCAATCCCAGCACAAGCCAAAGAAAAAAAGGTGAGGAAAAAATACATTAAATACAGCCTCCCAGGTGTCTGTGAAGAGCGGGGGATTCCCAATGAATTTATGAATCAAATCAAGGCAAATGGCTGGAAAAAGGCTGACCAAATGGGCTTGATGACAGAGTTTATAAAGGATGGGAAATTGATCAAATTGATGAGCCAAACAAATGTCTTCATTCTGATAAAAGTATGAGTTGCCGCATTTTTAGCTGCCGCCTGATTGTGGTAAAATGGGTGAAGCAAATTAAGTAAAGGAAGCGAATCAATGACGAATCGTCAAGCACCCGTGCAAAAAAATGAAATTTACGACGTGACCTTTGAAGACCTGACACATGAAGGCTCAGGCGTCGCAAAGGTGGAGGGATTCCCGATCTTTGTCCCGAATGCCCTGCCTGATGAAAAAGCGAAAGTCAAAGTCGTGAAAGTGAAAAAAGGCTTTGCCTTTGGAAGAATTGAAGACCTTTATCTAAAGAGCCCTGAAAGAACAGCGGCTCCTTGTCCTATATATAAAGAATGCGGCGGCTGCCAGCTGCAGCACCTAAGCTACAAAGGCCAGCTTGACTTCAAGCGCAAGCAGGTCGAAAACGTCCTGACCCGGATCGGCAAGCTGAACCTGGATGAAGTCACTGTTCACCCGACCCTCGGCATGGACAACCCATGGAACTACCGCAACAAATCCCAAGTCCCAGTCGGCGAACGCGAAGGCGGCCTCATCGCAGGCTTCTACCAGCAGCGCACCCACGAAATCATCAACATGGAACGCTGCCTCATCCAGCAAGCTGAAAACGACGCCATCGTCCAAGCAATCATAGACATCTGCGGAAGACATGGCATCAGAGCCTACAACGAAGAAACCCACAAAGGCTGGCTCCGCCACATCATGGTCCGCTACGGTGTTGTATCCGGCGAAATGATGGTCGTCTTTGTCACAAGAACGCCTGACTTTGCCAACAAAGAAGCCATTATAAAGCAAATCACAACCCGATTCCCATCCGTCAAATCCATCGTCCAAAACATCAACACCAAGCGGACCAACGTCATCTTCGGAGACGAAACGAACGTCCTCTGGGGCGAAGAATACATCTATGACAGCATCGGCGACATCCGATTCGCCATCTCAGCCAGATCCTTCTATCAAGTGAACCCTGAGCAAACAAAGGTCTTGTATGACAAAGCCCTAGAATATGCCCAAATCACTGGAGAAGAAACAGTCATCGACGCCTACTGCGGCATTGGGACGATTTCTCTTTTCCTCGCCCAAAAAGCGAAAAAGGTATACGGAGTGGAAATTGTCCCGGAAGCGATTGAAGATGCGAAGCGGAATGCTGCGCTGAATGGATTAGATAATGCAGAATTTGAAGTCGGTCCAGCTGAGGAAGTTATTCCGAACTGGTATAAGCAGGGGATTAAGGCAGATACTTTGGTCGTTGATCCACCGCGTAAAGGGTGTGATGAAGCCTTGCTGAGGACCATTCTTGAGATGAAACCGAAGCGGGTGGTTTATGTGAGCTGTAATCCTGGTACTTTGGCTAGAGATTTACAGGTTTTAGAGCAGGGTGGGTATAAGACGGTTGAGGTGCAGCCGGTGGATATGTTTCCGCATACGATGCATGTGGAGTGCTGTGCGAAGTTAGTTTTAAAATAAAAAATTATGCAGCGGGGAGTGAAAATCTATAAAAGATTTTCACTCTACCCTTCTGCACTATTTCAATTTTTTTAATTAAGCGATGGAGCATTTCAGGAGTGAGTTCTTCAAAACTTGCAAATTTTTTGAGTTCAATCGTTAATTTCTGTAGGTGTCCTACTGATTCACTCTGATTAAGCTTCATCTCAATATTTCTTCTCTGATGTTCTAGGCTTTCAGCTTTCTTATTATTAGCAGTTGTGACTACCTGGTATTCTTCCTTACTAATAGTCCATCAGCAAGAAGGTTAATTAAACTAACTTTTTTTGAAGCTAGATCAGCAATTTCCTTCTCAAGCAAAAGTATTTTTTTCTCATCACTTTTCAAAGTAGGCTTAAGTTTACTTTCTAGCTGTTTTTGGTACTGACCTTTGTTTATTGAGGAGGACAACTCTTGTAATTCTTTCAATACTAAGCTGATTAATTCTTTCTCTTTAATAACGTGATTCCGCAGATACTGGATTTTTTGTCCCCAATTTCCCCATTTGTTTCGCAATGTAGTTATTCTATAGGAGCGTTGGAGTCAATTGGGCATCCCATTATTCCCCCTTCTACTCATTTGGAAAATGAGGGAGTATTGAAACTTAACCCCCTTTATGAACTTAAAGAACCGGAATCAGTTGAGTAAGGGAATAAAGGGAATATCTAGCAAAAGGGATTTAAAATTAAATATTGCTTTGGTTTGTTCCCGCTTTCTTGTTTGTCGAATTTCCTAACATATCCTCTATCTTCTAATTCTTGAATAACTGAGTGAAGCTTCCTGCTATTCATCCGATATTTCACATTCTGTTGAATTCCCCTGAATGGGATCGGAAGATTAGCATTATATTTATCTAATCCCTTCTCATTCTTTTTTTGAATGACTTTTAAAACATAAATTGCCTCTTCAGTATTTTGATTGGCTTTCATAAAACCAAAGGCAGCCTTGGGATGTTCAATAAGATAGTCCTCTAACATTAAACATTTTTTTGTAGTAATCGCATCAATTTCATTAGGAATAGTAGGTGGGTGCTTAATGTGATTTGCCAAATGAATTAACCCTAATAGAGGGGCCATATTGCCGACTATTTTGCCGCCCCACTCTAATATGTCCGCTAAATCTCCATGATCCCTAAGTTTATGTTCAATCCTTTCTTGAAAATCAATAAATAGTGAATCTGCCTCTTCAGATATAGAGAGAGTTAATTCTTGATCTTCAAGGACTTCGAATAAACTTATTAAGTCTTTTTGGTATTCTTTTCTAATCTCTTTTGGAATAGGTTTTGGACGACTCTTTCTGTACCCTCTAAAATCGTTGGGTAAAGCATATAAAAAACGAGCCATTAATCCTCGACCTTGAAAAGCCGCTGGTAACCTTTCTTTAACATTGTTCTGGCCAACGACACCAATAGTAAGTGCTGGGGCCTCTATTGATTCACTTCTGCCTCGCCGATCAACCCGGATTTGATCGCCTGAATGACCTTTCAAATATACTTCTAATTTAATTTGGCCACTGTATCGACCTTCTATCATGCCGAAAATACCAGCTTCAGCCGAGAGAACCCCTAGGCGTTCATTATTTTGTTTAAGAAGGGTAACCAATGTTTCAGGTGTGGAATCATCTGTAACTAATGTTGGTAAATGCATTTCTGGCAAAATTTTAAGTTCCTCATGCAAAGAACGGATTTCTGAGTGGACGTTCTCATCACCTTCTTTTCCATACACACCTTCTAAGTAATCAATTCTTTTGGCTTTCGCTTTTCGATCGGATTCACGTTGCTTTATTGCAATTTCCAATTGATCTCTACGTAACATTTCGTAAGAAAAGACAGGCTTCGTTATTTCCCTAAATACTGAGCTTTTTCGATTTGCTGGACCCATTAAAGTCAAAATATATGTGTTGAGGGGTTCAAACCAATCACCAGACGGATTTATGTTTACCTTTTTTGCAGCTGCAATTGAGAGTGTAGATAATACTGCCATACTTGCCATATCAGGTGGTGTTTGAGTTGATTCAGCAACTGCATTTACATAGTTTTCTAACCAGTCTGGTATTAAAAGTGGGTAGTTCATGGTCATTAAATCGAATAGGCTCATCCCAACCATTTTTAAGATCATCATAATGATTAGTTTGAAAAAGGCTAGAGACATCAGAGTTCCAATTAGTATTTTGCATCTTTTTGTACCTCCTTAAATTAACAAATTGCTGGGTTGCACTTTAACTTACGATAGCTATATTCCATAGAGAGGAAGGCGACACCACTATGCCATGTTCTCAATACACAAACCTTTAACTCAAAAATGAAAAGGGTTCGTTATGTTTATTTTTAGGCTTTATCATTTATTAATTTATCCGCTACTCGTAAAGCATCATCTAGACGCTTAACAAATGATAAGTATTGCGGAGTCGTTAGTGTTTTTAGCCCATGTTGTTTTATAGTTCTCCATAAGCATCGTGATATTGGTTCGGTATGCTGCATTGAAGGCTGCTCGAAAGTCTTTCCATCCTTAAGGCTTATGAGCTAACTGCAGTTAATTTTGTAGAAGGATTTTTGTAATTTAAACAGAATAATTATATTTGCATCCAGGATTTGTAATCGGGTTATTTATCATTAGTATTAATAATTAAGGAGGCGACCAACAATGGTCACGACATTAGAGCAATTTCGAGAAATTTTGGATGGGAATCGTCGTTTAACCATTCGAACAATTGAGGCTTTCCCTGAAGACAAGTTATTCACCTTTGCACCGGTCGAACCGCTGCGGCCATTCTCAAAAATGATTTTAGAGATACTAGATATTGAACGCGCATATATACGCGGTATCGCTCTCGGTGAATGGGAATATAGCCAACCTTTTGCTGGTGTTTCGACCAAAGCGAAACTTTTAGACGGTTGTCATGAAACAAAGGAGGATGTGCAAAAATGGTGGCCAAAAATCACCGAGGAACGGTTGCACACCGTAGAAAAAGATCCATTTTTTGGTGGCGAAATGAGTCATTTCGAACGTCTACATTATGCGTTGGAAAATGAAATCCACCATCGGGGCCAAGGTTTTATTTACTTACGTTTACTTGGAATTGAACCGCCAGCGTTTTGGGAGCGACAATAAAAAGGGACAAAATTTTCATTTAATCCGGATTCGTTCCGGTTTTTTTATATCGGGGTAGTACCTGCGAAGCTGTCATTAGGCCTATTAAGTTACATTCTATTTTCGCTTGATCGTACAGGTGTTACTAAATGATCATACATAAAAAGGACTCCTAAAGGCTTAGGAATCCCTTTTTAATTCTTGAAGTCGCTTGTATTGTTTCTGGCAATTAACTGATGTATGTTTTGTCAGTATGTTTATTAATCTTTATGAATCATTACTTAAAGATAAACCTGTATAAACACTAATATTTATTCATATTTGTGAAGCGATGCTTACTGCACTAACTGGCAGTTTAGCATTCCTGTAGATCTTTAAATATCAGGTTTGAAAAAAATAGAGCCCCTCAGTAAGATACGAGTATAGAGTCCAATCTAACTCAACGTCTTAAGGAGGAAGCCTTACTATGAATTTTAAAATGC